>CAJWAC010000001.1 GCA_913020555.1 uncultured Polaribacter sp.
GATCATGATGATAGAGTTGTGCCTGCACATAGTTTTAAATTTGCTGCAGAATTGCAAGACAAACAAGTGGGGAATAATCCAACTTTAATAAGAATTGAAACCAATGCTGGTCATGGAGCAGGAACTCCTGTATCTAAAACAATTGAGCAATATGCAGACATTTTTGGGTTTACGTTATTTAATATGGGTTTTGATGAACTACCAAACCTTTAGAAAGAGTCTACTATAAAACAAAAAAAAGCGTTGACATAATCAACGCTTTTTTTAGTTTGAAAAGAAAGAAAATTATTTTAATCTACTTATAATTTTCTTCACGTAACTCTTTGAAGTTTTTTCAATATTATCTGGTTCTTTAATTTTAGAAGTAACAATACCTACTAACTGTTCTTCTTTACTTTTTTCTAAATCGTAAACCACAGTTTCTAAAACATAATTTGCAGAAGTATATGTAGTAATTTCTTTATTAGTGCTATTGTAATTGTAAGGAATATAAGAAGATGGATGATTATAATAGCCATAAAAACCTCTATAGTATCTTGGGTAATAATATGCTCCAGCATAGAAATCATTATCATTACTTACCACAGATTTGGTGAATTCTTGCACCTCTTTAACTACAGTAAGTACAATAGCATCGTAGCCTTTTTCTCTAAACATTACTTTTAAAGAATCTGCTTTTTCTGGCGAAATCTTTTGTTTTGGATCTAGTATAGAAAACATTTTGTAACTTGAAGAGGCCTTAAAACCCTCACTTTGTAAAGCTTCTACTAGCTCGTTTTCAAAAGTTCTTCTTGCTGCATTATCATTTGTTCTTGCAATAGCTAGTATGTTTTTACTTTTCATGTCAGACATACTTTCGCTTTTCCACGAATTCAAAATTTCTATACTAGAACAACTACTAAAAAGTGCTAAAAGAGCAACTATGCATACATATTTAAATCTCATTGTATTGTATTTATTATTAAAATATAAAGTTACAATAAAATTTGGAATAGGAATACGTGTAGTACGTATTTATGATTCATAAAATAGGCTGATAGATCTCTAAACCACAAAATCGTCTTAACGAAAAAATAGCACCATCTCCTATAATTTTAATAGAACACATTAAACCAATTATTAAAACGAATAGCATTTACATTAGTCGCTTTTTTAAGGTAAAATATAATTACAAAAAGCTTAAAAAAACATTCGTTTAGCTTCAAAAAACAACCAAAATAAAGGCGCTGATAATCAACATATTACAGTTATTGAAATTGCGTACGTACGGAACTTTTATCGCATACGTATCGGATGTGACTTCGGTACGTACGCGATAAAAGTTGGGTAAGTAGCAATAAAAAATAATGTTGGTAAATCAAGAATAAGAATTCTTTATTTTATATAATGATATATAAGATTCAAGTGTGTATAAAAAACATTTAAATCAATAAAAAAATAGAAAAGAAAATACCAAAGTGTAACAAATACTATTTTTTTTAATCAAAGGGATGTAATTATTTAAAAAACGAAAGTATTATGTCAAAAATTATTAAAATTATTCTAACATTATTTATTGCCTTTGCAACAACAAATTTTTCTTTTGCACAAAAGAAAACAACTGTAGATAAAACACAACAACCAGAACCAATTGTAGTAGAAATGATTGGAGAGGGAAACCCTATTTTTTATCTTCCAGGTTTTACGGTTGCTGGTTCAATATGGAAAGAAACTACTGAGAAAACAAATCTAAATGGTAAGTCTTATTATATTTCATACGCAGGTTTTAATGGAAATAAGCCAATAGAAATGCCATGGTACAGTAGTATTAAGAAAGCTATTATTAAATATATCAAAGAAAATAATCTTAACAAAATAACAGTAGTTGGGCATAGTATGGGCGGAAATTTAGCTGTTGATCTGGCATATGAACTCCCAAATAAAATTTCAAAAATTATAATTGTTGATGCATTACCTTGCATGCGTGAAGTTATGATGCCAAATGTACCCGCAGAAAGTTTATTTTATGAAAGTCCATACAACAAACAAATGCTTGAAATGAATGAAACACAATTTAAAGGCATGGCCTCTATGATGGCATCAAACATGACACTAAATAAAGAGAAATTTGAAACATTAACAAATTGGATATTAGAGGCTGATCGAAAAACTTGGGTGTACGGCTATACAGATTTATTAAAACTAGATTTAAGAAGTACATTAAATAAAATAAAGTGTAAAACTTTAATTATAGGCGCCTCTTTTCCTGATGTTAACATCGCAAAGAAACATTATGAAAACCAGTATACAACCCTTAAAAATAAAACAATTGTTATGGCTTCAAATAGTAAACATTTTGTAATGTTTGATCAACCAGAATGGTTTTATAAAACTATAAATGATTTTTTAATCGATGAAAAAAAATAAAACCGAACTTTTTGAGAACATATATCACAAGCACAAACCTATGGTTTTACAAATGTGCTTGGGTTTTGTTAAAGGAGACAAGCACATTGCTAATGACTTATTGCAGGAAGTTTTTATTAGTGTTTGGAAAAATTTAGAGCGTTTCAGAGGTGCATCTACCTATAAAACTTGGATTTATAGAATAACTGTAAACACTTGCTTACAGTATATCAAAAAAGAGCAAAAAGTAAAGACTTATGCCATTTCAGAAATAGAACAACAAAATTCTGAAGATACTAGCGAAAAGACAACAAATCCAAATATTCAAAGATTGTACAAAGCGATTGGTCAACTAAAAAAAATAGACCGATTGATAATTATGATGGTTTTGGAAAATCAAGATTATGATAGTATTTCAGAAATTATGGGTATCTCTCCCATTAATGTAAGAGTAAAAATTCATAGAATTAAAAAGCGTTTAGAAACAATTTTAAAAAGTAGTAATGATGATGAATAGCGAATTTAATAAGCTTCAAAGCGGATGGGAAAGCAATAAAAAAGAAATGAATCTTTCTAACGATGGGTTAGATATGATGTACCTTAAAATAAGAGAAAAAGAAAAAGAGAATTATTTTTTCTATTATGGCACAATTGCAATTTTATTAACAACACTTATCGTAATTTCTTTATTTTTTTATTATTTGGCTCCAGTAAAAGAAACGTTAAGTAGAATTGGTGTGGCATTAATGATTTCAGGATTGATGTTTCGAATAATTATTGAAATGATCAGCATCTATAAAGCAAAACAAATTAACAATATTGATAATATTTTAAAAACGACCGAAAACAGCTTCAATTTTCATGCGTTTAGAAAAACGATACATCAAATAATAGCTCCAATAATTATTGTTTTATATACCATTGGTTTTTATATAATTACACCTGAGTTCAGTTTATACATTAAATTTTGGAATTTAGTTTTAATGGATGTTTCGTATATAATTATCGCAATAATTCTATTTCTTATAATACGAAAAGGAGTGCATAAAGAAATGCAAAAACTAACTGATATTTTAGACCTAAAAAAGGATATAATGGAGTAAAAACTGCTACCAGGCACTAAACCATAAAGTGTTTAAGTAAAGTTATTCTAAAATTATTTTTTTGTTTAGTTCACCTGCTTCTGTATTTAACTGTACAATGTAAATTCCAGTATATAAATTTGGTAAATGAATATCTGAAACTCCTTTTGAAGCGAAAGATTTTTCTAATACTTTTTTACCCAAAACACTAAAAATTTTAACAGAAGCATTGGCGCTATTTATCCCTAAAACTCTTAAAGTATTTTTATTAGGAGTAAAAATACGAACTCCAGTTAATACAATATCATCTATGCTTAATGCAGAATTACTCGTGTGTAAATAAAAACGTCCTGTGCCATTTAAAGTACCGTTTAAAGTTACTTTATAGTTCGTATTCGGCTCATCTAATCTTGTCATAATTCCATTTTGTCTATCTTCTAAAAAGACCTTTAAATCTGCAGGTAAATTCATCGCTTCTGCGGTAAATGTAATTTCTTTATCAGTTTCTATAATAATACCTACTGGAATTACCATACTTTCATAATCTTTATTTGGTAAGGATTGTACTTGGTAATTTTTACCTTCATTATTAGAAAGTAGGTGAGTGTATACACAAAACTTATTCGGAATACCTCCAAACGCTTCTCCATCGTAGCCATTGTCAAAACCTGTTGTCGCATTGTTTACATAATAAATTTTTGCAAATCTATTATTGATTCCATCCGATACTTGTAATTTCAGTTCCGTTTTTGTTGATTTTTGAAAAGTATCTGTACTATTTAATTGATTTGCATGTGAAAAATTTAAATCAGTATCACTATTTACTCTAGTAAAAAATCCTTGACCTGGGGAAACTTTAAAATCATCAATAGTTACTTTAGCATCATAATTATTTGACGATGAGTTCCATAACCAAATCGTTTCTGAGACCAAAAAATTTGTGTTGTCGGTTAAAAAAGAACTGCTATTTACGTATGCTGGGTATGGATTTCCTATAAGATTATATCCATTGTTAATAGAAATTACCGCAGCAGATATATCTGTTGTATTTATAGATCCAGTAAACATAACACTTCCGGAAGTAGTACCTCTTTTTATAGCATAACCAATCCCTGAAGTAAAAGGACTTGAATCTGTTCCTGCTTGATAATAAATCCAATCATCTATTTGGGTATCATAGGTTGCAATGCCTCTATTACTCGCAGTCCCTGAAACAATATCATTTGCTTCAATCCATGCATCATCATAGGTTTCTCCTGCAGTAGGTGAAGCAACCAAGTACCAACCTCTAGAATCGTCAGCTACGTATGTGATTGTTCTGTTGTATGAGATATTTCCTATTGAAGTTCCGTTTACAATTAAAGATCCTCCATGATTAATGGATAAAGCGGCAGCAGCTTCTACAGTTAAATTATTAACAACAGCTGCTGTTGTTTCGCTAATAACTGGATAATTATTTGAGCTTGAAGGAATAAATACATGTGACGTATTTATAGGAATACCCGAATCCCAATTGCTATTCGTCTCCCAATTTGTATCTGTTGCTCCTAACCATGTAGTTTTAGTGTCTTCAATAATTGTTTCAAAATCATCAAAAAAGTAGGTTCCTTCAAATTCGCCAACTAATGCTTGAAGCTGTATTGATGAAGTTTGGTTAGAAACAAAATATTCAAATTCAAAAGGGGTTTCAGTATAGGTGTTTGTTAAATTAAATGCAGGTGAGGGAACAAAAGAGTCAACACCATTTACAACCGCTTTTACCCTCAACTTAAATGCTTGTCCATTTGCATTTAATGATTTTGCATACACTTTAAAAGTTATTTTTTTGTTTGTGAGGTCTTGTGTGTATGTTGTATTGCTCAAGATAACCTTGTTATAGACATCTGCCGAGGAGACCACGATTTTTGCTCCTGACTCTCCAGTTTTTGAATTTGTAGTAGCATCACTAAAAGTTGCCACAGCATTTCCCAAAACTCTAAAACTCCAATTGGTATCGTATGTCCCACAATCAAAACTAGAATTTAAAACAACACTATTTGTTGGTCCATAACAAGTTGGCCATGTTCCAGATTCTAATAAGGCATCTTTTACGTCCTCCACCCAAGTAGAAGTATCAATGAGCGTACTTATGTTTGTGTTTTTTGGATTATAAGTATTTACTGAAAAATTAGCAATCGCATAATTCACAGTAGAAAGGTTGTCTAATCTCATATGTATCGTTTTATTCGATTTAGGACCTGAATCCCAAGCAGCAAAAGAAAACCCTCTGTTAATTGCTTGTTCTGCGACATATCTGTGGTATTCTATGCGTGATGCATTCTCTGGACCACCATCTGCAAAACCTGTACTATTGCCTACAATTGTATTTAGATCTCCTGAACTATAATTATAACCTCCTGTATTGTCTGCGCCAAATTCACCAACAAAAACAGGAATATTATTAGCTGTTGCCCAATTTGAAACCTCATCAAACCTTGCAGTTAAGGTGTTTTTATCTGTATTTGTACCCCAATTTTCATCATCTCTAGAATCTGCGCTTGAACTTGTAAAATTAAATGGTTGGTAATAATGAAATGTTGCAATTAAATAAGCATCATTTGTAATAATTGAAGATTCAATTTGAAGAGGCGCTTCATGTGAAGTTGCTGTTCCTCCAGTAATGATAATATTTCGAGTTGTGTTATTAAATCCTGTTGCTCTAATTATTGAAATAATATCTGAATTTAAAGTATTCATATCTTGAGCAGTCATGTGAAAATAGGGCTCATTAATAACTTCAAATAATAGATTTTCAGAATGATTTTTCAAACGTTCTGCCACTTGTGTCCAAATAGCTCTAAATTTTTCATTGTCAGCAGCTCTTTTTGCTGAAGTAGGGTGAGTATATGCTGTTTCTGCAGAATCAAAAGTATAAATGAACTCAGATTTTAAATCTGATCCGTGAAAGTCTAGTGTTACAACCAGACCTTTTTCTATTCCCCATCCAATAACTGTTTCAATTCTATCTAGATATGTTGAACTCACCACATAATCAGCTGAGGTTCCAGAATAGTTCGCGGCAGTTCCTGCCGCTTTAGAATAACTAGAGGTATTACCTGTTGTTCGATACCCAAAAAAATCAATCGGAATTCTAACGTTTGTAAATCCTGCTGCTGCTACGTCTGTAAAATATTGTTCTTGTACCTCAGGAGACCAGTTGCCTTCTACTGGGGCACTAAAAACATTTCCAAGATTAATACCTCTACCCATTTGTTTAACCATGTCATGAGGAGATGTCTGAGAATGCAGCATAAATGATGATGTAATTAAGACAAAAAACAAAAAGATACTATGTTTCATGATTCTGGATATTTAGATAACGTAAAATTAGTAGTACATGTTTTATTTAAAAAAAAGCACTCAATTTTTAAACGAGTACTTTTTAAGTTGTATGAAAATCTCTAAAGTTTTAAAAGAATCCTTTACCAAGGTTAGTGGGTCTTAATTGCTCGCAATTTAAGGAGATTTAAATTTTATTAAGTTTATCTCTTTAGATTATATATTTACTTTATTAACCTTTGTTTGAAGCACATCTTTATGGAATGTGTTTTAGACGTTTCGCCCTGAATTTAAATGAACATCCTTTTTAAAAACTATGATTTTTTGAATACTATGCTGCGTTATTTATGAGATAATTTATAATAAAATAGTACCTGTTTGGTTTTTAAAAGACAGCTTTATAATTTTGTTATGGAACAATCTATTTTATACTCTATATTAAAACCCAGACCCAGGATCAGATGGCACAGAGCTAGCTTGTGCTTTTTGAGGGTTTAGAATCATATATGTACCCAATGCCGTTAAGGCTGTGTATTTACCAAAATTACCAATTTTTTTTAGAGCATCTTTACGAGAAATATCTTGTGTGCTACCTTGCGTATTTTTTGACTGTTTTTTCATGATATTCTATTATAGGTTCTAATTAATTATTCTAAAATTATTTTTTTATTTAATTTACCTGCTTCTGTGTTGAGTTGTATAATGTAAACTCCCGTATTTAAGTTTGGTAAATTAATATCTGAGACTCCTTTTGAAGAAAAAGATTTTTCCAATACTTTTTTACCCAAAATACTAAAAATTTTAACAGACGCATTAGCGCTATTTATACCTGAAACTCTTAATGTACTTTTATTAGGAGCAAAAACACGAACTCCAGTTAATGCAATATCTTCTGCGCTTAATGCAGAATTACTTGTGTGTAAATAAAAACGCCCTGTACCATTTAAGTCCTCACTTAAAGCTACTTTATAGTTGTTATTTTGCTCATCTAATCTTGTGATAACTCCATTTTCTCTGTCTTCTAAAAAGACTTTTAAATCTGCAGGTAAATTCATAGCTTCTGCTGTAAAAGTAAGTTCTTTGTCAGCTGCTGCAATAACACCTACAGGTATTACCATAGTTTCATAATCTTTATTTGGTAAGGATTGCACTTGGTAATTTTTACCTTGGTTGTCTTCTAACAAATGTGTAAAAACTGATAACGAATTTGGAATTCCTCCAAATGTTTCTCCTTCAAAACCATAGTCAAAACCTTTAGATGCATTATCTCTATAATAAATTTTGAAAAAACGATAATTTGTGCCATCATTCATCAATAATTTTAAATCTGTTTTAGATGTTTTTTGAAAAGTACTGCCTGTATTTAGTTGATTAGATTCTGCGAAAGTAACTGTACCATCTGATATAGCTTTTACGAAAAAACCTTGACCAGGAGGTAAGATCCAAGGTTCTGCTCCTGCCGCCGTCTTTACCTCGTACATACCAGAACCACCATTAGAACCTTGATTCCATAACCAAATTTGCGTTTGATCTAAATTGCTACTAGTAGCTGCTCCCAAAAAAGTAGCACTGTTGATATATGAAGTGAATGGATTTCCAATTAAATTAAACCCTGTAGTTAAAGAAGGGGTTTCAACATCAGTAGTATTTAACGTTCCTGTAAAAGAAATATCTCCTGTAGAAGCTAACTTAGTTGAATACCCTGTTCCACTCACCAAAACATCAGATGAAGATGAAGTGAAATAACTCCAAGAATCACTTTCGTATTTAGCAAAACCTATTCTACTACTACCTCCAGTACCATTCGCAAAAGAATTATTTGTTCTCATATCAGTCATGTCTTCACCAGCAACAGGACATGAAACTAAATACCAATTTGCAGTACCTAAGTTTCTGTTATATGTTACACTTCCAGAACCTGAATAATCTCCATTTACAATTAAAGAGCTACCGCTATTTAATGTTAGGCTTGCGTTTGCCGCAATATGTAAATTTCTGATAGATATGTTTTCAGTATCTAGAATAGTTGGATAATTTGACTTGTCGTTGTATAGATTGATGTCAACATCACCAGAAGGTAATGTAGAATTACTCCAGTTACCTAAATCGGTCCAATTTGTACTAGAATTACCGGTCCAATTTGTAGAAATTGTAGCTACAATGTTATCTATATAAATTTCTTCACCATCATCCAAATTATTGAATGCAAAACCCAATTGAATTGATTTGTAATTGGTACCTGCTGTTTGAATAATACTTGATTTTGACAAGTTACTAAATGTACCTGAAATAGCATTTGTTCCCGTAAATTTTGTAGTTGTGACATTACTCTCATCAACAACTTTCCATCTTGGAGCAATATTTTCATCATCCCCATCTGTGCAGCCTACGCACTTAGCATCATATGTTAAACTAACTTGAATACCACCAGGCAAAAAATCTCTAGCTGTATATATAAAATTCGTAAAAAGAACTTTCTGGGCTGATGTTCCAGAATATGCAACCTTTATTGATTTTGTCCCCTCGGTAACATGACTAGCATCTGTATTTGATGTTATTGAAACACCAGTAGTATTATTTAAATACCAAGAGTCTAATTCATTAAAATGTTCAAAACTCGGATCAACAACAAAACCACTAATAGATGATTTTATAGATATTGAATCAAAAACTAGTGTTTGTCCATCAGGAGGGTTTGTACTATCATTTAATCTAATTCCAATTCTAGTAATTTTTTGATTTGAATTTGGACTCACAGGTATTAATACTTTATAAGTGTCTGTTCCGATTGAGGCAGTAAAATTGGTTTTACCTGCAGTACTTCCAACTGTCTCTGTTCCCAAGTAGGTAAGTAATTGAAAAGAAGTAATTGAAGAATTGTTTGTCATAGTAAATTCAACGTAATGAAATTCAGTTCTATTTATCGATAAAACAGGAGAAACTATACCTCCATATGCGTTTACATTAGACCCTAATACTAGCTCGCCAGAGCTAACAGAGACATCTGTACCCTCTCCGGAAGCAATGTTATCCCATCCCTCAACATCTGAATCAAAAGAATAACTTATAGTTTGAGCTAAATGGGGGTTTAAAAAAAACAACAAAGAAATTACTAAAAAGTAAATTTTTTTCATAATAATTAGATTTTAAAATAAATATCAAAAGTTTTATTCAATATAAGCTGAATAAGTTCAAATTTACAACTCAACATATCGTTGGGATATAATATATCGACAAAAACCTATAAAAAATTGGTCAAACCATATTAATTCGTCGTTTAAAATACTTTTAATTTAAATATAATGACTTTTTAATGAAAAAAATATAATCTATAATTCGATTTAATTAATTGCTCCTTTTCCAGTATAAATCTCTAGTAATTGTATTGTTTTTTTATGGTAGGTGTACCTGTTAAAAAATCTAATAGACTCAAAAACAAATCTATTTCATAAGTAGTTTCTATAAAATACTTTTTAGGAGGTTTTGCAAAAAATGCATGCCCAACATCTGGGTATAATTTTAAATCGCAATTACTGCCAACAGCCTCCATTTTAGATTTATAGTTTTCTACCGTGCTTACAGGTATTAGTTTATCTTTTGTACCTATTAGAATAATGGTTGGTGGTGCTCCTTTTGTAATATTGTCTATGGGGGATATCTCTTTATATCTTTCTTTAAATCTGTTATAACCAAAAGAACCAGGACCATTATCTATAACCGGGTTTAGCAGAGCTAATGCATTAGGAATACTGCTTATTTCTAAATTTTCGTCTGGATTATCTAACCCAATAATATTACCACAAGCAGCTGCCAAGTGGCCTCCTGCAGAACCACCTCCTGCAGCAATTTTATTTGGATTGATGTTTAATTTAATTGCATTTTCTCTTACATATCGTATGGCAGATTTTGCATCTTCTACTGCTTCAAAAGGGGTGGTATTGTGTTTGTTTTTAATTCTATATTCCGCAGAAATTGCTATTAAACCTCTAGAAGCAAAATACATGGCTTGTCTTTTAAACATGTCAGGGTTTCCTTTATTCCATCCTCCTCCATGAAAAAAAACGATACAATTGTATATTTTTTTTGTGCTAAAATTTAATGGCTTGTATAGGTATAATTTTAATTCTGTCGTGTCAATTATTTTATAAACTATCTTTTCAGGAGAAATTAAAATCCTTTTATTTTGACTAAAACCCCTATTTGTAAAAAGTAAGCATAAAATAATTAGTTTAAATAAAAGTTGCTTTAAGAATTGGACTGTCATTATTCTTGTTTTTTACTTAGAATTTGCTGTACAGATTCTTCATCTTTAATATTGTCTACAATTCTCCCAAAATCAGTATCTGTAATTTTTCTAAAATCTGCCAAACTTTTATCATTTTCGTATGTAACCATCAACTGTTTTAATTGTGATTTTAAATCTATAATTATAGGTTGATAAGACGCATCATTTATAATATTATGCATTTGTTGTGGATCTTTTTCTAAATCATACAATTCCCAAACATCTATATTATAATAAAAATGAGCAAGTGTAAATTTTTGTGTTCTTATCCCATAATGAGGCTGTACGTGATGCCAAAAAGGAAATTCGTAGTAATGGTAATACATAGCTTCTTGCCAATCTTTTGGAGTATTGCCTTCTAAAATTTTCACAAAACTATTGCCTTGCATTTTTTGATTTGTTTTTATGCCTGCAAGCTCTAATAATGTTGGTGCAAAATCAATATTAGTTATAATATCTTCATTTACACTTCCAGGCTTAATTTTCTTAGGATATTTTACCATAAATGGCATTCTTAAGGATTCTTCGTAAATAAATCTTTTATCAAAAAAACCATGATCTCCTAAATAAAAACCTTGATCTGAAGTAATTACAATAACCGTATTTTCTTCTAAATTATTTTCTTTTAAATATTTTAAAACTCTACCAATATTATCATCAACAGATTTTACACAAGCCAAATAATCTTTGATATAATTTTGATATCTCCATTTTTTGCCTTCTTCATCACTCATATTTTCTGGCTGTACAATTTCTCCTTCTTTAGCACCATAAAAGTCCCACTTAATGGTTTCTCTGCCCTTTTTAATACTTTTAGGTCTTTCCAGCTTCATATCTCTTCTGCTAAAATATTCCATTGTCATTTCTGTATCTCCAGCAGTTTTTTCTCTTCCTTTGTAATTGTCATTAAAAGTTGATGGATAAGGCATTTCTATATCTTCCCAGAGCGTTTCATATTTCTGATCTGGTTGCCAAGGTCTATGAGGAGCTTTGTATTGTAAGACTAACATAAAAGGAGATTTAGTCTCTTTTGCCGTATCTAGCCAAGACAATGCGAAATTGGTACTTAGGTTGGTAGCGTAACCTGTTTCTTTTACATCATTCCCATTATCATTGTATACAGGATTCCAGTAATGCCCCTGTTGCCCAGCTGAATTGTGATATTTAAAGCTATCAAAACCAACAGGTTCTGTTCCTAAATGCCATTTACCAAACAAACCTGTTTTGTATCCATTTTTTTGAAATTCTTGTGGGAATGTCCATTGTGAAGCATCAAATTTACCTCCGCTTTCATTTTTATAATAACCATTTATATTGCTGTAGTTACCAGTTAAAATAGCAGCTCTGCTTGGACCACAAATGGAGTTTGTTACCAAAACATCTTGAAACAACATGCCTTCTTTGGCAACTTTATCAATATTAGGTGTAGGCGCTAAATCCTTGTAAATTCCTCCATAAGCACTAATTGCTTGCGTGGTTAAATCATCTGCCATAATATATATGATATTAGGCTTCTCTAATACTTCTTTCTGTTTCTCTGTTTTGCAAGATGATAGACAAAGTATAGAAAGTATACTTGTGCATGCTATTTTTGTAAGTGTCCTCATAATAATTACTTATTATTAATTTTTTGGTTTAAAAGTATACTCAAACTATCTACAGTTTTTTTGTAGGCTGCTTTTTCCGCTAAATTGTTGTTCTCATTAGGGTCTAAATGATGATCATACAACATTCTGGCAAGTGTTTTAGATTTCTTTTGCCATTCTGTGTATGCATATTTTTCGGTAATTAAAGTTTCTCCTTTTTGATATCTAGCAAAAGCATTATTTTTAAAAGATTTTGAAGGATTGTTTAAAGCATTCACTAAAGAGTTTCCTTCTAAATGTGAAGGTTTGCTGATGTTTGTTAAATCACAAATTGTAGGATACAAATCAACTAGCTCTGCAATTGAATTGGTTTTTTTATTAATTTTATTATTTGGAGCACTTATAATTAAAGGTACATTAAGTGCAACATTAAAATTACTATGTTTTGCCCATAAACTGTGTTCCATTAAACTCCAACCATGGTCACCCACTAAAATAACGACGGTGTTATTTTTAAGTTTTAAATCTTCTAAGCTTTTTAATAATTTGCCTATTTGAGCGTCTACGTAACTCACAGAGGCATAATAACCATGAATTAGTGTTTTTGCCATTTCATGGGAAACCTGTCCTTTTTTAGGAATATCTTTGTAATAACGTAACTCCCCCCAATTGTGTTTTGCCCAATTCGGAGCAGATTCTGGGAATGTATTATTTTCAGGAAGCTTAATATCTTCTCTATTGTATAAATCCCAATATTTTTTTGGCGCATTAAAAGGCAAGTGTGGTTTTACAAAACCCACAGCAAGAAAAAATGGCTTGCCATTTTCTTTTAACTTTTTTAAATCTTCAATTGATTTTTTTGCAGTTTTACCATCATTATATGCGTCATCAGCTACATCAATATTTTCATAAGCATAGCCATGTACTCCATTTTTTTCTAATGAGATATTTTCTTCAGACAGATAGTTTCTCCATCCTTTTTTATATGGATACCATTCTTCATCCCACTCCTCAATATCATATTTTAAATGGGTTATTTTATTATTACTTATAGTAGTGTAACCGTTATTTTTTAAATGCTCAACAAGTGTTAAGGTTTCAGGGGTTTCTTTTTTAATGCTAGCATTGTATCTTAAAAATTGATTTTTAGTAGGTCTTAAACCAGTTAATAAACTCGCTCTAGAAGCTCCGCAAACAGGAACATTGCAATATGCTTTGTTAAAAACAACACCTGATTTTGCCAACATCTCAATATTAGGATTTACAATCTGTTGTTGCCCATAAATACTTAGTTGTGGCCGTAAATCATCCACCATTATAAAAAGAACATTCTTTTTTATTGATGGATTTAACATCACTTTTTCTTTGGTTGATTTACAACCGATTAAGAACATCATAAATCCAGAAAACAAGAGCTTGTAATAATTCATTTAAAGATCAATTCTATTTTTAACGGTTAATATTTTGGTTTGCAAATCTTTATTTGCTGAAGAACTTCCTGTCATGATTATAAATTCTCCAGGTTCTACACAATAGTTCATTTGTATATCATAAAAAGCCAAGCTTTTACTATCTATAGAAAAATCAATAGTTTTAGTTTCACCAACTTTTAAAAGAACTCTTTTGTATCCTTTTAGCTCTTTTACGGGTCTTGTTGCAGAGCTTACCTTATCTCTTATATATAGCTGTACAACCTCTTCTCCATCTAATTTACCAACATTGGTAACATCTACAGAAACCTTTATTGTATTGTTTGTTACTAATGTATCTTTTGATAACTTAGGTTCTCCATATTTGAATTTTGTATAACTTAATCCATAACCAAATGGATATAAAGGCTTATTTTTTTCATCTAAATATCTATGGAAATTTATAGAAGGTTTGTGATTATAAATCATTCTTAATTGCCCCACACTTCTTGCCACCGTTAATGGTAATTTTCCACTTGGATTTACATCACCAAATAAAATTTGAGCTAGAGCTGTGCCACCTAAATTACCGGGTTCCCATGTTTCTAAAATTGCTGCAACATTTTCTTGTAACCAAGGTTCTGAAATTGGTTTTCCGTTAACCAAAACCACAATTACTGGTGTACCCGTATTGTGAATAGCTTTAACAAGTTGTAATTGTTTACCTGCTAGATTAAGATTTGCACGCCCTTTGTTTTCTCCTGCGGTTTTATCTTTCCATTTGTAACGCATAGAATTATCTCCAACAACAACAACAGCATAATCAGCAATTTTTGCTTTTTGAGCAGCTTTTTGAATAGCTGAATCTTTTATATTTCTTATATTTTCTCCAGAATCAAAGAAATCTACTTCATATCCTTTTGTTTCTGATAAGTCTCTAATTCCTTCAAAAATTGTGTTTACATTTTCTTCGGGTTGTTTGGCGTGCCAATCTCCCAAAGTTGTTTGGTTATTTGCATTAGGGCCCGTTATAAATAGCTTCTTTTTTGATGGATTAGTTTTTAGGGGTAAAATTCCATTATTTTTAAGTAAAACGATTCCTTTTTGAGCCGTTTCTAATGCTGTTTTTTGGTGTTCTTTTGTATTAATCTTTTCATTTATTTTTTCTAAATCAACAAAACGATTTTCAAATAATCCTAATTTAAATTTTGCAGTTAATATTTTTCTACACGATTGATCAATACGTTTTTCAGAAATTTTTCCATCGTTAACCGCCTTAATAATAGCCTGTACAAATTTTGGCCCATGCATATGCATATCCATACCAGCATCCACAGATAAAAAAGAAGCTTCATTCATATCTTTTGCAACATGATGCAATGTTTCAATACGCTCTATATCAAGCCAATCACTTACATAAAAACCATTAAAACTCATTTCATTTCTTAAAACATCAGTCATTAACCATTTGTTCATATGACATGGAATTCCGTTTAGTTCATTATGTGCTGCCATAATTGAAAAAACTCCAGCTTCTATTGCTTTTTGGTATGGAGGCAGATGAACTTCTCTTAACGTTCTTTGAGAAATATCAGCAGGCGCAGCATTTAATCCATTTATAGATTCACCACCAGCAATCATATGTTTAGCGCAAGCAATTACTTTTTCAGTTCCTGTAAAATCATTTTGTTGAAAACCTTCAATCATCGCTTTTCCTAAATTGCCTACTAAAAAAGGATCTTCTCCAAAAGTTTCACCAACTCTTCCCCATCTTGGATCTCTTAAAACATCAATATTTGGTGTGAAAGTCCAGTGAGATCCTGTTGCCCTCATTTCTTTTGCTGTTTGTTTAGCAACATCATATAAGAAACTATTTTGCCAGGTTGAGGCTAAACTTATTGGAGATGGATATACAGTTGTTCCTGAAACTAATGCATTACCATGTATGGCGTCTATACCAATTAATAGGGGTATTTTTAGCGGAGATTGCAATGCTAATTCTTGCAAATAATTAGCTTCTTTTGCGGTTAAAACATGCAGAAATGAACCTATTTTTCCTTCAATAGTTAATTTTGTTACATCATTAATGGATAAATCCTTGTAAAACCCTTGGGCGTCATTATTGGCTTTATCATCATTTGGATTACCAGCTCGCATATGATCTAAACCTACAAACTGATTCATTTGAGAAACTTTCTCCTCTAATGACATCCTATTCATTAAATCTTTGATTCTTTTTTCAATAGGTTCTTTGGCGTCTAAATAAATTAAACTGTCCTTTTTTTCACTACAAGATGAAATGAGAATTAATAAAGCGAAAATGATTTTTGAAATTTTGGTGTTCATTTATAATTCTATTTTTTTAGAGCACTATAAATTACTTTATAAGCTGGATTTGGTTTGAAATCTTTATCATAAATTGAGTGGAATGCACCTAATTTGCCCCTTTTACTTCTTACTGATAAATCCCATAAATTTAGAGTAACCACTCCTGATTTTGACTTTTCCTCTAAAACATCAATAATTTTTTGATAGACTTCTGCTTGTTTTTTAGAAGCTTCATTTAGTTTGCTCTCATCTTCAATAAAATAATCTAGCTCTGTGATATGGAATTCGAGTTCATTTTCATGAGCCCAATCAATTAATTTTGCTAATTTCTTAATTTGATTTTTGGTGTCGGTTACAAATGCTTCGGTTGTTTTACTGAGAAGAATATGTGCTTGCCACCCAATAGCGTCAACTCTTAAACCTTTAGAGCGAATATAAAGTATGGTTTTTTTAAGCTTATCCCACATTTTATCTTGCATTCCTCCATTTTGATTGTATACAAGTTTTATATTAGGAGCATGTTTATTTGCAATTTCAAAAGCTTTAAGAATGTATTTAGGATAATCATTTTCATCTAAACCAATTTTTAACCAAGGGTTTTCCCATTTATCAGTTCCTGGTTTAGGGCCAAACCATTTCCCGTAAGGTAAAATAGTTTCATTAACAACATCCATCCATTTTACACTTTTTACGTTATTGATTTTTTTTGCAAAAGCAGTCGTAAATTCCACCATATTTTCAAGTAATTCTTCAGGTTTTCTGAAATCCTCTTTTGCCCACTTTGAAGCTTGCGGACTAATTGGACCATGCAAACGAAGGATTAAATTATGTTTATTTGCAAAATTTATAAAGTCGTTTATTTGATTCCATTTCCAAACATTAGGTTTAGGGTGAATTCGACTTTGTTTCGCAGCATTTGCTGGGGTTAAATACTTAAAATCTTTTAAAAATAATTCTTCTTTTATTGTACCCAACTCGCGATAATTTAAAGTAGCACCAATAATCAATTTTTTATCATCAACTACTTCGCTTTTGTTTTGAGCCATTATTAAAAATTGACTTGTTAAAAGAACAATTATCAAAGAACTTTTTAAAACTTTTCCCTTTATTGATAGCATTTCTAATTCTCTATTTTTGGTTTAGTTCTCTCTGTTTGGTTCTTTCCAATTTACTAATTTCTGTAACCTGTATATTTGTAAATTCTTCTAGAAGCTTTTTTCTTGTAGCTGAAAATGTTGCTTTATAAATAACTTTCTTTTCATCTTGAGTTAGATTTTTACCTCTTGTCTTTTTTGCGTTAGAAGCATATTTTTGATATAACGTTTTATTTAAAAAAATAACTTTTTGTTCAGGAAATGTCATTTGAGATGCTATAAATTCTGTAATTGTATTTGCTCTTTTTTGAGCATACTTATTTTTTGGTTCAGAATTCTCAACCACTTCTTTTTTAATGATTTTCTTTTGATTAATTTGAGATTTAAAATAACGTGCAGCTAATGTTTGAAATGTTGCTTTTGTTTTTTGATATTCCTTGTAATCTATTTTATTTTCGGTTTCATAAGGATCATTTTTATAATCATACAATTCTTCACCAAAAATATCCTCTTTATATATAGGCTCTGTACTTTTTTTATTGTTAATCCATACCGTATAACGTAACTGATTTGTTCTAAAACTATAACCCATCCTTTTTCCTCTAGGATATTGACTTACAGCAAATATTTTGGAAGTATTTGCCTCTCCTTTTAAATGCGATTTTAAACTGATGCCATCTAAATTTTCAGGAACTTTGATTTCAGTCAAATCGCATAATGTTGGAAATAAGTCAACAAATTCAGTTGGGGAAGAAACTTTATTCTTTTCATTTATTCTAGGATCTGAAATAATTAAAGGAGATCGCGTAGCTTGTTCAAAGTTTGAATGTTTATTCCATAAACTATGATCTCCAAGGTGCCAACCATGATCTCCCCAAAGCACAATAATTGTATTTTTATCTAATCCTTTATTCTTTAATTTTTCAATAATTTTCCCAATTTGTGCATCTATATAACTTGTTGCTGCATAATAACCATGAATAAGCTTTTTTTGTAGGTTTTTATCTAAATCTAATAAGCCCGAACTGTTTAATTTATAATTGATACTGGGATCTTTATAACTTTGCATTTCACCCGCTTTATGATAGGCAATGTCTACAGGGTTTTTAGATTTTTTTTGGTAGGGAGCCAATTCAATTTTATTTTCATCATATAAATCCCAATATTTTTTTGGGGCTACAAATGGTAAATGAGGGCGTTTAAACCCCACTGCTAAAAAGAAAGGTTTTGAATTATCTATGTTTTCTATAATTTCAATACTTCTGTTTGCAATTGCACCATCTACGTAAGCACCATCTGGTACATCTACATTTTCGTAAGGAGGTTTATATTGATCTCTAATATATTTATTTAGGTTTTTAACACCTTTTTTTTGTCCTTTTTTTCTTAATTCATAAATTTTATTTTTTATTTCTTCACTTTGATAAAAACCTAAGGCTGGTTGTGAAAACCCTTCAGGATACGAAAAGCTACTTTCTTTTATGAAAGGAACACTCCAAGAAGGTTGGTCTTTTTGGTTATCTACACATCGTGGATCAAAAATTTTACCCAAACCAATCGTAGTATATCCTTCATTTTTAAAATGTTGAGGAATTGTAAGTATATCAGGATTCACATCTCTCATTTTTGTTTTTAAATCCCATACTTGCGTGTAATCAGGTCTTTTCCCAGTTAAAACACTTGCGCGAGAAGGTCCACAAATGGCTTGCTGTACATGGTTGTTTAAAAATGTAGTGCCTTTATCTGCAATAGCATCAATATTCGGTGTGTTTGCAAAATTGTCATTATAAGCACCAAGAGTTGGTTTTAAATCGTCTACAGCAATAAATAATATATTTGGTTTTTGATTTTCTTGAGCACTTAAATTCACAAAATATAAAAGTAAAAAGGGCAAGAGTATTAATTTCTTCATTGATTTATTATTTAATTTAATCCTTCTAAATAATCAGTGGACGCTTTTTTTTGAAAATTAGCATTTAATAATAGCGGTCATTTTTTTATTAGTATTGTGATGAGTCGCAGTTAAAAATCATCGTAATTAAAGCCTCAAACAATTATTATGCATTTATTTAATTAGAAATTGTCTGCACAAATAAAAAAATTTATATGTTTAAACTATTTAACAAAGTTATCTTTCAGAAAATAGTTTTTTTAAAATTTTTGAGGATAAACCTATAAATTTTGAGGATACCTGTTTTTTAATCTCAACTTTAAATTCAATAAAGTTATATTTAATTATTAAATTTCTTAGGACGCAAAAATTAAACCTTTAAAAGAAAATATAGTCCAAAAACAAAGTATTAATTAAAATGAAAATAAGGCATATTCAACATTTATATTGGCGAGCAGGATTTGGCATTAGTTCGCATGAACTAGATGATATAAAATCTAATTCAAAATCTAAGATTGTTTCGAACTTATTTACTAACTCGGAAAAAATAAACCCTATACAATTAGATCTGTCAGAATTTTTAGAAATTAAAAACAAAACACCTAAACTTCTTAAAAAAGAAATGGGTGAAGCTGCTTTTCAAAAATTAAGACAAAAAAGTCAACAAAAAGTAAGATATTTAAATCATACTTGGATAGATAGGTTAACTGAATCAGAAAGTGTTTTAAGAGAAAAAATGACGCTATTTTGGGCGAATGTATTTGTATGCAGAGATAATAATATATTTCACATTCAACAATACAATAATACTTTACGGAAAAATGCTTTAGGTAATTTTAGAGCTTTTGTTAAAGCAATTGCCCGAGAAGCATCTATGAGTAAGTATTTAAATAACAATCAGAATCGCAAAAAAAGTCCTAACGAAAATTTTGCAAGAGAAATTATGGAACTTTTTACGTTAGGTATTGGAAATTACACAGAAAATGATATCAAAGAATCCGCTAGAGCCTTTACAGGCTGGGCCTTTAAAAATGATGGAAGTTATTTTTTAAGAAAAAAGCAACACGATTATAATGAGAAAACTTTCTTTGGAAAAACCGGTAATTTTAATGGAGATGATATTATAGATATCATTTTAGAACAAAGACAATGTGCAAAATTTATTTGTACAAAAATTTATAAATATTTTGTGAATCCTGTTGTAGATGATAAAAGGGTAGAAGAACTTACAACACAATTTTATAAAAATTACGATATTAAAAATTTAATGACAACTATTTTTAGCTCTAAATGGTTTTATAATGAAGAGAATATAGGAGTAAAAATTAAGTCACCTATTGAGTTGCTCGTTGGCATTCAAAAAATTGTTCCTGTAACTTTTGATAAAAAAAATCAACTAAACTATTTACAGAAAATGATGGGGCAAGTATTGCTTTATCCTGAAAATGTTTCAGGCTGGAAAGGTAATAAAAACTGGATAGACTCAAATACCTTGATGTTTAGATTAAAATTAGCCTCATTAATTTTAAACAACGCAGTGATTAATTTAGAGGAAAAAGGAGCGTTTGAAGATTCTTTTGAAAAGTATTATAAGAATACAAAAAAGAAAAATAGCTATATAAAAACCACCAAAAATTGGGAAGCATTTGCCAAACAATATGGCGATTTAGATCCACAAAAACTAAAAGAATTACTCATAGTGTCCAAATTAGATGAGGATACAGAAATAATGTTAAACCAATTGAAAATTAAGTCGAATAGAGATTATTGCATCCAATTAATGTCTATTCCTGAATATCAACTTTGTTAAATTTAATACAATGAAAAGGAGAGATTTTTTAAAACAAAGTACATTAGCGAGTAGCTTATTTTTTGTTCCAAATTTTGTGAAAGCATTCGAAAATATTGCTAAGAACTCACTTGGATATAAAAGATTAGTAATTGTTCAATTATCTGGTGGTAATGACGGTTTAAACAGTATTATTCCGTACACCAATGATATCTATTATCAAAAAAGACCGAATCTTTCTATCAAAAAAAATAATTTGATAAAGGCTACAGATGAACTTGGCTTTCATTCCAGTTTAAAACCATTAAAAAACTTATATGATCAAGGATATTTATCAATCATAAATAATGTAGGCTATCCAAACCCCAATAGATCTCATTTTAGATCAACAGATATTTGGCAAACGGCAAGTAATGCTTCAGAATACCTAAATACAGGATGGCTAGGAAGATATATAGAAAAACATTGTAAAATGCCTTATTCCGGAATTGAATTAGATGATAGTTTATCTTTAATAATGAAAGGAAAAACTATGAACGGAATTGCAACAAAAAATCCAAGAATTTTATTTGGCAATGCACAAACCCCGTATTTTAAAAAAGTTTTAAACCATCAAAGTGATGCTCATTTAAGTGAACACAATTTAGGGTATTTATACAAAACTATGATTGATGCAAAATCGTCTGCAAAGTATATTTATGAAACTTCAAAAACTTTTAAAAGCAAGCTTAATTATCCTAAAAACCCTTTTGGTAAGCAGTTAAAAACAACCGCAGAATTTATAAATTCAAATTTAAAAAGTAAAGTTTATTACGTTTCTATGGGAGGTTATGATACACATGCAAACCAAAAAAACAGACAAAGTACTTTATTAAAAACCTATAGCAAATCTATAGAAGTTTTTGTAGATGATTTAAAACAAAATAACACGTTTAAAGATACATTAATTGTTACTTTTTCTGAATTTGGAAGACGCGTTCAACAAAATGCAGCTGGAGGTACTGATCATGGTGCAGCCAATAATGTTTTTATTATTGGCGAAAATTTAAAAACTCAAGGTTTTTATAACGAAGCTCCAAATCTTTTAAAATTAGACCAAAATAGAGACTTAGTTCACTCTGTAGATTTTAGATCAATTTACGCTACAATTTTAGACAAATGGCTACATGTAGATGATGTATCAATCTTAAATAAATCATTCAGTAAGTTAGATTTCATATCTTAAATGATGCTTCAAGTTTACTATTAATTGACTCATTTTTAATATTGTTTTTTTAGATTTTAAAATACATTTGATTGTACTTAAAATTCAAACTAAACAATAAATGAATTATTACTTAGGATTAGATATTGGTAGCTCTTCAATTAAAGCAGCTTTAGTAGAAATTTCTACAGGTAAAAGTTTAGGTGTAGTACAAGAACCAAAACAAGAGATGTGTATGTTTGCTCAAAAAAATGGCTGGGCAGAACAAAAACCAAATGATTGGTGGTTGTATAGTTGCAATGCTATAAAGCGCTTAAAAAAACAATACAACATAAGCAGAACTCAAATTAAAGGAATAGGAATTTCTTATCAAATGCATGGTTTAGTTTTGGTTGATAAAAAAGGAAATCCGTTAAGAAAAAGTATAATTTGGTGCGATAGTAGAGCTGTAGAAATTGGTAACAAAGCTTTCACTAATATTGGTGAGGAAAAATGTACTTCGCAAATTTTAAACTCGCCAGCAAATTTTACTGCTTCAAAACTAAAATGGGTAAAAGAAAATGAACCTGACATTTACAATCAAGCATACAAGTTTATGTTGCCTGGAGATTATATTGCTTACAGGTTTTCAAACAAAATAAACACCACTATTTCTGGTTTATCAGAAGGAATTTTTTGGGATTTTAAAAAGGATACAATTGCAGATTTTTTACTTGAAAATTACGATATAGACAAAACACTTATCCCTGAAATTGTTGACACTTTTGGCATACAATCTTTAGTTGATGAAAAAGGAGAAAAAGAAAGTGAAATTGCTGCTGGAACTCCAATTTATTATAGAGCAGGAGATCAACCAAACAATGCTTTATCTCTTAATGTTTTTAACCCTGGAGAAGTAGCGGCAACTGGTGGTACTTCTGGTGTTTTTTATGCTGTTACAGATAATTTGTCTACTAAAGAAAGTTCAAGAGTAAACAATTTTGCTCATGTTAATTATAAAATAGGAGCGGCTAAAAGAATAGGTAAATTGTTATGTATTAATGGAGCTGGAATTCAATATCGATGGTTATTACATAATTTAGCAGTAAGCTCTTATGAAGAAATGAACAAATTAGCTTCTCAAATTCCAATTGGTTCAGATGGAGTTTGCTTAATCCCTTTTGGCAATGGTGCAGAACGCATGCTTAATAATAAAGAAATTGGTACCCGAATTGTAAATATGAACCTCAATAATCATCATAAAGGGCATATGTGCAGAGCATCTCTAGAGGGCATTGCTTTTTCTTTTGTTTATGGAATGGAAATTTTAAAATCTGATGGCATAAAAGCCAAAGTTATAAGAGCTGGGAATGATAATTTATTTCGTTCAGAAATTTTTGCAAATACTGTAGCTACATTAATTCAGCAAGAAATAGAGATCTATAATACTACAGGAGCAATTGGTGCTGCAAGAGCGGCAAATCTTCATACTGGAAATTTTGAATCTTTTGGCAAAGCCATCATGGACAATGATCATGTAATGACTTTTATGCCTTTTAAAGACCAAAAACCATATCAAGATGCTTACAATAACTGGAAAAAAGAACTTGAATTAATTTTAAATAGTAAATAATGTTTGGGCGTTACCTAAAAAGGTCGGGCTTTACGTTTTAATCTTTTTTTTCGTTCCTCACAAAAAGGATTTCCACTGCAATCCCTAACGCAAAAGCAGTACTAAAAACAATTACACTGTTAAACAATTAAACATTACTAAAATGGCAAATAAAGAATATTTTAAAGGAATTAATAAAATTCAATTTGAAGGAAAGGAGTCCAACAATCCACTAGCCTTTAAATACTATAATCCAGAACAAATTGTTGCTGGAAAAACAATGAAAGAATGGTTTAAATTTTCTATTGCCTATTGGCATACATTCTGCGGGCAAGGATCAGATCCTTTTGGTCCAGGAACTCAAAATTTTGAGTGGGATAAAGCTTCAGATCCAATTCAAGCTGCTAAAGATAAAGCAGATGCAGCTTTTGAATTTATTAATAAAATGGGCTTTGATTATTTCTGTTTTCATGATTTTGATTTAATTCAAGAAGCACCAACTTTTGCAGAATCTGAAACAAGATTAAACACAATTACAGATTATATTAAAGGAAAACAAGCAGAAAATAATGTAAAGTTATTATGGGGAACAGCAAACTGTTTTTCTAACCCTCGTTACATGAATGGCGCTTCTACAAATCCTGATTTTAATGTTGTTGCAAGAGCAGGTGCACAAGTAAAATTAGCTTTAGATGCAACTATTAAGTTAGATGGTGAAAACTACGTTTTTTGGGGAGGTAGAGAAGGCTACATGTCTTTATTAAATACAGATATGGGACGTGAATTAGATCATATGGCACAATTTTTAACAATGGCAAGAGATTATGCAAGATCTCAGGGTTTTAAAGGAACTTTCTTCATTGAGCCAAAACCTATGGAACCAATGAAACATCAATATGATTTTGATTCTGCTACGGCTATTGGTTTCTTAAAAACCTATGGTTTAGAGAAAGATTTTAAAATGAATATTGAAGTAAATCATGCAACTCTTGCACAACACACCATGCAACACGAATTAGCAGTTGCAGCAAAAGCAGGAATGCTAGGAAGCATTGATGCCAATAGAGGAGATTACCAAAATGGCTGGGATACAGATCAATTTCCAAACAACATTCAAGAAACTACAGAAGCAATGTTAGTGTTTTTAGCAGCTGGAGGTTTACAAGGTGGTGGTGTTAATTTTGACGCAAAAATTAGAAGAAACTCAACAGATATGGAAGATGTTTTTCATGCGCACATTGGCGGTGCAGATACTTTTGCAAGAGCATTAATTACAGCTGATAAAATAATGACATCTTCTGCTTACAATTCTTTAAGAGAAAAAAGATATAGTTCTTTTGATACAGGAAAAGGAAAAGATTTTGAAATAGGGAAATTAGAACTGACAGACTTATATAATATTGCGCAAGAAAATGGAGAGCTAAAACTTCAGAGTGGTAAACAAGAGTTATTTGAAAATATTATAAATCAATACATATAATAAGCTTTCAATTGAGTAAATTTTACAAAAGCCTCGCTTAGAGGAGGAAAAAAAGTATCCAATTATTGGAATATTGCAAAATTAGGTTCTGATGTTATGACTGGACCATTGTCTTAAAAAATACCCTTTAACTGACGGTGGTTTAGCTAAGTTTTTAGAAGATGACCAAAGAGGAAATTAAAATGAAATAAAAGATGATTCATTTAAAAGGTTTTATAAAAATTTTTTTAACCGTATTTTTTGTTTTTGCTTGTAACAAAGAAGAAGCTGCGGAAGAAATAATAGAAACAGAAACTTCAATACCTTTAGCAACCAAAAACATTACTATTTCTCAGGTAATTGAGGGCGTTGAGCAATTGCGTTCAGTAATTATTCAAACTCCAAATACAGTGGATGTAAACAAAGATTATCCTGTTGTTTTTGCGTTTCATGGAAGGGGAGGAACCAACAGTAGCTGGGTAAACAAATTAAGTAAATTTACAAACAGCGGAGAATTTATTGGTATTTATCCTCAAGGCTTTTTAAAATCATGGAATTTAGGTACGGAACCCTCTAAAGCCGATGACGTTGCTTTTGTGAATTTAATTGTAGAAGAATTAAAAAAATACAGCAATTTAAATTTTGATCAAATGTATGCAATTGGCACATCAAATGGTTCTGGAATGGTAAATACACTCGCTATAAAAACCAATTATTTTAAAGCCATTGCCCCAATTGTATCTCAATTAATGGAAAGCACTCCATTATTATCCAGTACAAATCCAATATCCATTTATCAAGTAAATGGTGCATCCGATACAACTATTCCTATTGAAGGAGGCCCAAAATTAGGGCATGTATTTTTAGATGCTCTAGAAAGCGCAAAATTATGGGCAAATAAATTTAATTGTAATCAACCTCCAGAAATAGAAATGTTGGGAGATGACACAATGTATATTTATAAAGATTGTAATAATAACAAAGAAGTTAGATATTTAAGAGTAGAAGAAGGAGAACACAATTTACATTGGGGAAATCCAAATTTATTTGATGATATATGGGCTTTCTTTATGCGTTTTTAAATTGTATTCATGAATATTAAAACGGAGGTTTTTGGATTTTTTGCTAATCAAGAAGTAAACAAGTATATTTTAACAAATACAAATGGTATTGAAGTGGAAATACTTAATTATGGTGGAACCATAACTTCAATAAAAGCTCCTAATAAAAATAATTGTTTAGAAAATATTGTATTAGGGCATCAATATTTTAATAAATACTTAAGTGATAATTCATATTTAGGCGCCATAATTGGTCGTTTTGGAAATAGAATTGCAAATGGGAAATTTAATTTAGATGGGCAAGAATACAACTTAGCAAAAAATAATGCCCCGAATAATTTACATGGTGGAAATAAAGGTTTTGATAAAGTAATTTGGAAAGCATCTACAGAGATTCATGAAACCTCTATTTCTTTAAAATTAGAATATGACAGTAAAGATATGGAAGAAGGTTTTCCAGGAAACTTAAAAACAATTGTAACATACAATTTAACTTCAGATAATTTATTAACTATTTTTTACAAAGCCAAAACAGATAAAAAAACTGTTGTAAACTTAACAAATCATGCCTATTTTAATTTATCAGGTAATTTTAGCAAGGATATTTTAAATCATGAGTTGCAAATAAATGCTAAACAATTTTTACCTGTGAATATCAATCAAATTCCTACAAGCGAGTACAGAAATGTAAATGGTTCTCCATTTGACTTTACATCATTTAAAGTTATTGGGAAGGATATTAATGTTAATCATAAACAATTAAAATATGGTTCTGGCTATGATCATTGTTGGGTTCTAGATACTAAAAAAGCAAAAACATTAATAGCTACTGTACAACATAAGGAAAGCGGAAGAATACTGGAAGTTTTTTCGAATGAGCCTGGAGTTCAGTTTTATTCTGGCAATTCTCTTAATGGCGATTTCAAAGAAAGAACTGGTTTTTGTTTAGAAACACAACATTTTCCTGATTCGCCAAATCAACCAAATTTCCCATCTGTAATTTTACATCCAAATGAAACCTACACATCAGAAACATCTTATAAATTTTCAGTAAAAAATTAAAAAGCGTGAAAAAAATAATTTATACATATGTCATTTTATGTTTTAGCCTTTCGTTTTACGGTCAAGGTTATAATACAAAAAAAGCTTTGAAAGATTATGGTGGCACCACAATTATTACCACTCAAGTAAGAGCTGAGAGAAATAAAGGGATTTTAAGAGGAACAGAAGCACCAAAAAACAAAGCTTTTGTATTAGCAAATTACAATGGAATACAACCTTCTGTTTACCCAGCGTTTGGTGGTGGGTTTTGGCCAAAAAAACAACCAAGAAACATCAATAAAATTAACTTTAATACAAAACATTTAAATGAAATTGTTAATTGGGGTAAAGAGAATAATTTTCATATTATTCATCATTGTTTATTCTTTCCAAACAAATATTTTCCAAAATGGTTCTGGAATACTCATTACACAAAAAAAGAGCTAAATACTCTTCTCATAAAATTTACAAGTGATGTTCTGAACTCAAATGATAATAAAAATAAAATTGCCGTTTTTAATGTGATTAATGAAATTTTTGCGATGGATAAATCTGGATATTATCGTTCAGATGGAGAAAATAAAGAAGATTGTAAATGGATGAAAATGGGTTTTGAAGAAGATAAATCTGATTTAAAAGGTAAATCAAAAGTAAATACGAAACATCCAATTTTTGTTAAAAAGGTATTTGAAACCGCAGCTGCTTTAACTAATGCAAAACTAGAAATTAGAGATTTTAATATTGCCTTTGGAGGTAAAAAAGCAGATGCTTTATTTCAACTAGTAAAGCATTTAAAAAACTCTGGTGTTAAAATTGACGCAGTAGGCTTTCAATGTCATTTAAACGCATTCAAAAAATACAATTATAAAGACTTACAAAACAATATTAAAAGATTTATTGATGCTGAAGTAGAGGTTTATATAACCGAGTTAGATGTTGGCTTAAATCTTTGGGTAAAAGGTGGTAAAATGAAAGATGTAACTGATATTTTAAAAACTCAAGCAGATTGGGACAATTTCTTTCTGAAACAAAATGAAGTGTATTACAATCTTGTTAAAAATGCCAAAGAGGCAGGTGTTTCTTTAATCAGCGATTGGGGTTTTAGAGATGATATTCCTTATGGAAATTGGAGAAAAAATCAAAAAGCATGGATGCTTAACAAAGACTACTCAAAAAAAGGTGCATATTATGCTTTTTTGAAAGGACTTTATGATGCTAATTAAGCATAACTTTTATTTGTTTGAAAATAACTTCAATAATTTCAAGGTTGTTAGGGTATATTAATTAATTGGCAGTAAGTTAATTAGCTAGAAAGTTCTTATGTTTCTTCTTTTGGGAATGCCTGTTTGCTATAAATAAATAACAAAACAACACCTACAGTAATAAAAGCATCTGCAGGATTAAAGATATACTGAAAAAAAGTAAACGGCTCACCACCAACAAAAGGCAGCCACTCTGGTAGATCTCCTTTCCAAATTGGAAAGTAAAACATATCTACAACTTTACCGTAAAATAATTTACCATCTGTAGTTTCTGGAAACAGTTGAGCCACAGTATGAGTTGGATGGTCAAAAATAACACCATAAAAAATAGAGTCGATAATATTACCAACTGCGCCTGAAAAAATTAACGAGATACCAACAATTACAGCATTATGTACTTTTCTTTTTATTGTGCCAGAAAGCCAATAAATAATGGCTCCAACCGCAACAATTCTAAATAGTGTTAAAAAAAGTTTTCCTGCTTTTCCTCCAAATTCAATGCCCATTGCCATTCCATTATTTTCTGTAAAATGGAGAATAAACCAATCAAAAACCTTCACCTCTTCACCTAAAACAAAATTGGTTTTCACGTAGATTTTTATAACTTGATCTAAAATAATTGCGATAAGTATAGTAAGTATTGCTAGCGTCTTTTTAGACATATTTTTTATTTTGAAGCCACAAAAATAAGAAAACTAAAAGGAATATAAACTATGATTTGTTGAAGCCTAATTATTGAACTATTTATTGCTATTCATTGAATTACTATTAAAAGCTCCGCTTAAAAATTACTTCAATTTCATGTTAACAATTATTCTATTTAGAAGTTAAAAACACGTTTGCTTTTACAGTAGTAATTGTTACTTCAACATCAGAAATTTTGGGTGTTTTTTGATATGTTTTTTCCTTTAAAATGCCATTTACTTCAATTTTTCCATGACCATTTTTTACATTAACTATTGCATTCTTGGTATTTGCAAACACATTTCCTGAATAGAGTTTCAAAATTATATTTGCTTTAATTGTATTCAATTTTACAATTCCGTTTTCTATGTAAATTGCTAAATTATTTTTAAAATCTTTAGATTCAATATCTACATTTTCCCCAAAAACATATACTTCTTTATTTTTTGGAACTTTTACAATAACATGTGCTCTTTGCAACCTTTTAGTAATAAATTTTCTAAAAACCACCTCTCTA
The DNA here is from genome assembly GCA_913020555.1 of uncultured Polaribacter sp. GTDB lineage: Bacteria > Bacteroidota > Bacteroidia > Flavobacteriales > Flavobacteriaceae > Polaribacter. Next base: position 29,987 of record CAJWAC010000001.1, read on the forward strand.
CTTTGCGTTCCTTTAAACTCAAAATTAATATTTACAGATGTGTTTTTGTGATTAATTTTAATTAATTGTTCGTCGTAATCTTCTGCATACAAATAGACCTCAACAAATCCTGATTCAGAGTTCTCTATAGTAATATTGTCTAGTCCTGCAGTATAAATATTAATTTCATTAGTATCGGTTTCAAACTGTTTGCTAATTTTCTTTTGTGAAAAAAATGTTGTGGAAACCATTAAAAAAATTACAATATAGCTTTTCATTAATCGATTATAATTTTCTTTTTTAATATTCCATTTTCGGTTTCTAAATGAAAAATGTAAGGAGCCTTTGCTAGGTTCTTTAATGAAATAACATGATTGCTATTTAAATTATCATTCAAAACTAACTTACCTAAAATGTTGTATATTTTGATTGAATTATGATCTGAAGAAAGGTTAAAAAATTGAATTTTAGCATCATTCACAACATATTTTATATTAGACAAATCAATACTGTGAGTTAATAATGCTTCTGATGATGTATGAATATAAAACCTTCCAGAACCATTTAAATCCTCTTTGCTTGTAAAATTATAAATACTATTATTATTCATCAAAGTAAAAACACCTGTTTCTTTATCCTCTAAATAAACAGTTTTTTCTATATTTTTAGCAGCAACACTAATTTGTATTTCCTCATTTTTAGATGCCATAATTCCTACAGGAATTACAATAGAGAAATCTTTAGGTATAGATTGTATAGATAAGCTTATGTCTTGTTCTTGGTTTACCAGATTTGTAAAAATTTCAAAACTACTAGACGTTCCTGCAAATAGCGAACTATCATAACCATTATCAAAACCTTTTGTTTTTGTGTCTATATAAAAAATGTCTGTATATTTTTCTTCTTTGCCTTTGGTTGCAAATAACCTCAACTCTGGTCTTACTTCTTGTTTTAAAAAAGATGTTGTTTGATGTGTTTGCAGAGCTTCTGTAAAATTAACTGTACCTCCTTCTGGTTTAGAGGTTACAAAAAAAGCTTGCCCGGGAGCCAAATAAAAGGCAGACGTTGCTTGATTCTTAGGTACAAATGAAGCTCCATCCCAAATATAGGCGGTCATTTCTCTTAAAACTGCCGAATTTAGTGTTAAAAAATTATTATTTGAATCAATCGATTCGTTTAACGATAAATGAGATAAAAATGGATTACCAATTAAATTATATGAATTATATGAACCTTTGCGTATTGGGGTAGTTGTATTTTCTGTTAAAATAGAACCCAAAAAAGAGATATTTCCAGATGAACTTCTAAGAATGGAATATCCTATACCCTCATCAAATGTTTTTGATTGGCCTGCCAAAAAATATTGCCACGCATCATTATCATTGTTATAAGTAGCAATTCCTCTTAAATTAGGATTCTCTTCTCCAGATGCAATTGCATTTTCTGAAACCCAAGTATCATTATAATCTTGACCCAATACTGGTGGACTTACTAGGTGCCAATTATTAGACACATATCTATTGTAAATTATATTTCCTGTAGATGTTCTTTTTACAATTAAACTCCCAGAATTAGCTAATGTAGAGTTTATAGTAAAATTACCTGAATTGGTAATATTTTCTTCAATTGTTAAAGCTGCCGCTGCATTTAAAGTTAAAGTAGCATTTTCTTGAATAACAATATTTGCCACTGAAACAGTTGAATTTATGAAAGGATTATTTAAGGTTTCTGGTATATTAACATCTACATTGTTCGTTGGTACACCATTGTTCCAATTGTTTGAATTTGTCCAATCTGAGTCTATATTTCCAGTCCAAGTTGTTAATGCATTTCCTTTAAATTTACCTGTATACAACCCTCTGCCATAAGTGCTTGCTAATATCGTATTATCTGCCGTTCTTAGGCTGAAAGATGTAACAACCACGTTAGACATTCCATTGTAAGACTGATTCCATATTGGAGAAGTATCTCTAAAGTTAGAAGTATTCCAAACGCCAAGTTCTGTTCCAATAATTACTTCATCATTATTTAGTGGATTCATTAAAATACATCTCACATTTATATCTGGGAAATTTCCTTCTTTATTTTCCCAAATTGCACCACCGTCATCGGTAAACCAAACGCTTTCTACTCCAAAATTGTAAAAAGTTACCATAATTTCATCTTCATTTATCCCAAATTCAATAGAGGAAATATTTCCTAAAAAGTCAGGTGAAGAAATATCAGTTATATTTGGTGAATCTGAATTTGCATTTTCTATTTTAATCACTTTTCCAGAAGTTGTTCCTGCAAAAACTGTTGATGATGTTTTAGTAAAAGGTGAGACTTTTAACGCGAAAATATTTTGTAATAAAGGATTCTCAATATTAGTTCTTATTGGATTATCTGAAGTAATATTTACAAATTTTGCTAAATGATTATTACCATTAGAATATAAAATATCTAAATTATCATCTAAGTCCATTGCATTAAGAAAGAACCCCGTATTAGAATCAGAAGATATGGTATTTCTTTCTCCTGTGTAAGGTAATTCATAACGATAAATATTATTGTACAAATTAGAAACTATCATATAATCTCCATCTTTATCTATAAAACAACGCGTACCATCTCCTCTATTTACTTTTGTGGCTGAATTTACTCCTGTTGTAGCTTTATTAAAAAACAAATTTCCATTGTCTTGGGTACCACCAATTATATATTCAGATTCAATGCTTTGGCCAATGGCCGCATCATAAAACTGTGTGGTATTATAATCTTTTGTTCTTTCTTCAATAGCAGTGGAACTTGAAGATGCTGTAGGTAATGAATTGGCATAAAAAACACCTCCATCGTTTCCAATGATTGCTTTATCTGAGTTAGCTGGGTGAAAAGCCCAACTGTGCTGATCTGCATGTGCATATGGAACTGTTATACCTGATAAATTATTTGTAGGAGAGTTTTTGGAGATTTGACTCCAAGTATTACCACTATCTATAGTTCTAAATAAATTTATGCCTCCTGCATAAATAGTTGCGTCATTAGTTGGGTCTACTTCAATTACTAAATTATACCATGCCTGGCTTCTTGTAAAATCATCAGCAGAAATACTACTTGTTGCATCATTAGGAAGTGAAAGTGTTGATGGTGCTGTCTCAAAAGCATCTGTTGTTTTTAAAATAGAAATAAAAGGTGCTACTTCTTGTTCGTTTGCATTCTCTGTATATACCTCTGCCAAAATATATACTGTATTTGCATTTATTTTTGAAACTGCAATTTCTGTCCTTCTTCCATTTGGTATTGTATGTTTTAATGTAAATGATGTTCCATCAGTACTCTTATATATTCTGCCACCCCCTTTTTGATAAGCATTTCTTGTTGTAGACATCCAAAGAGTATTGTTTACTCCAATTTCAAAATCATTTGAAGCAATTGGCTTACCATCAACCTCTAATGTAATTTGTGACCAGCTATCACCTTCGTCAGTAGATTTAAAAATTCCATAATCATTTAATCCAATAAAAGAGCTTACAGGGTTCGAACTATAGAAGCTTCCACCAATTGAGGCAAACACCTCAGAATCATCTTTAGTTTCAGGATTCCCATCTTTATCTCTAACAATAATATCTGTCATAAAATAGGTTCCAGGAACATTTATGATTGAAGACGTAGCAGTTGTTCCTCTAATTTGATAAACATTTGCCCAAGTTACTCCGCCATCTATAGATTTCCATATTCCATTACCCAAAGCTTGTTGCGGGTTATACAATTCTCCTGTACCTAAATACATAGTTTGTGAATTATTAGGATCTACAGCCATGCATGTTACCGCCAAATTATCTGAAATACCTACTTGAGTCCAAGAAGAATTTTCATCTGTAATATCATCATTTACCCAAAGGCCTCCACTAACTCCACCTGCAAAAACACGTTTGTGATTGATATCATTAGGATCATACATAACCATTCTTGTTCTACCCCCAACATTGTTTGGTCCACGTTCTTGCCATTGATTATCTACAGCGTCTCCTGGACTTCTTTGTTGCAATAATCGTTTCTGTTTTAAGTCTTGCTGAACTTTATAAATATTTTCTGGATAAGTTCTACCTGTTTTGGGGTTAATTTTTAATAAATATAATTCTTCGAGATATTTATTTGGCGGTAAACCTCTTTCTATTCTTTCCTTCTTTGATAATTTGAGCGTCTCTTGAAATGGATGCTTAGAAATATCCTTTATATATTTAGCTTGTAAATTACTTGAGCTTTCTAATAAATTGGTTGTTAAAAAAACACCAAGAGTTAGAAAATATAATAACAATAATAATCTCTTTTTCATATAACAAAAATAATAAAATTTAGCTTTTTTAAAAATTAGAGAGTATTTTAAAAATAAAAACCTTGTTTTTTAACGTATTAAAAAACAAGGTTTTAGATTTAAATTTATAATTATATTATTGCTTTCGCTTTGCCTCAATACTTAAAGTGGCATGAGGTACTAATCTCAATCTTTCCTTTTGAATTAACTTACCTGTTACCCTACAAACACCATAAGTGCCATTTTCTATACGCAAAAGAGCGTTGTTTAAATCTCGGATAAATTTTTCCTGACGAATAGCTAACTGAACATTTTTCTCTTTATTCATTACTTCTGAACCTTCGTCAAAAGATTTAAATGAAGATAAAGTATCATCTGTACCGTTATTTGCATCATTTTTATAAGCTGCTCTTAATAAGGCTAAATCTTCTTCTGCTCTTTTTATTTTAGTATCAATGATTTCTTTAAACTCCTGTAAATCTTTTTCTGAGAACTTTGCTTTTATATCTGGCATATTCCTAAATTTTTTCTATTAATATTTTACTTTTGATGGCATCAAATTCGATGTCTGTTCCATCATTTAACTCATCAACAAAAACCATTTCACTTGTTAATGTTTCACTCATAATATATTCTTTGTTATCAGTGATAGCTTGCTGCAAGTTATTAAACTTTAAAACTGTTAATTTAATTTTATCTGTTACTTCTAGACCGCTGTCTTTACGGGTATTTTGAACTCTGTTTATCAATTCTCTTGCAACTCCTTCTTTACGTAAATCATCAGTTAAAGTAACATCTAAAGCCACTGTTAATCCACCTTCATTTGCAACCAACCAACCTTCGATATCTTTTGATGATATTTCTACATCTTCTGCGCCTAAAATAATATTTTTCCCATTAATTTCAAATGAAATGTTTCCAGTTTTTTCAATTTTGTTGATATCTTCTTGCGTAAATTTACCTACTTCTGATGCAATAAAACGCATATCCTTTCCAAACTTAGGTCCCAAAGCTTTAAAGTTAGGTTTAATTTGTTTGATTAAAATATCTGAAGCATCATCTAAAATTTGAATTTGTTTGATATTTACCTCGTGTTTTATCAAATTAGATACTGCTAAAATTTCTTCCTTTTGTTGATTACTGTCCACAGGAATCATAATTTTTTGCAGTGGCTGACGTACTTTAATTTTTTCTTTAGCTCTTAATGATAACACCAATGAAGAAATTGTCTGTGCACTTTCCATTTTACGTTCTAAAGACTTATCTACAAAACTTTCATCATAAACTGGAAAATCAGATAAATGAATACTTTCTGATGTTTCCTTCTTAGAAACTGAGTTTAAATCTTGGTACAATCTATCCATAAAAAATGGTGCAATTGGCGATGCTAATTTTGCAATAGTTGTCATACATGTATATAACGTTTGGTATGCAGAAATTTTATCTGTTTCATAGGTACCTTTCCAAAAACGTCTTCTACTTAAGCGCACATACCAGTTACTCAAATAATCTTGTGTAAAATCTGATATTGCTCTTGCAGCTCTTGTTGGCTCATAATCAGCATAAAACTTATCAACTTTATGAATTAAAGTATGTAATTCTGATAAAATCCATCTGTCTAATTCTGGTCTTTCATTTAAAGGTACATCAGCTTCTTTATAAGCAAAACCATCAATATTTGTGTATAAAGAAAAGAATGAATATGTGTTGTATAAAGTTCCAAAAAACTTACGTCTAACCTCTTCAATTCCCTCTAAATCAAACTTCAAATTATCCCATGGATTTGCGTTAGAAATCATATACCATCTTGTAGCATCTGCGCCATATTTTCCTAAAGTTTCAAAAGGATCTGCTGCATTTCCTAAACGTTTAGACATTTTATGTCCGTTTTTGTCTAAAACCAATCCGTTTGAAACTACATTTTTATAGGCAACGGAATCAAAAACCATTGTACCAATTGCATGCAATGTGTAAAACCAACCTCTTGTTTGGTCTACACCTTCTGCAATGAAATCTGCCGGAAATGATTTATTTTCGTCTATTTTCTGTTTATTCTCAAAAGGATAATGCCACTGAGCATAAGGCATTGAACCAGAATCAAACCAAACATCAATTAAATCTGACTCACGTTTCATTGGTTGTCCAGAATCTGAAACTAAAACAATTTCATCAACAATATTTTTGTGAAGATCAATTTTTGCATAGTTTTCATCAGAATTATTTCCTACTTCAAAATCAGCAAAAATATCTGCTTTTAAGACTCCAGCATTAACAGCTTTTGCCATTTCGTTTTTCAATTCTTCAATAGAACCAATACAAATTTGCTCATTACCGTCTTCTGTTCTCCAAATTGGTAATGGAATTCCCCAATAGCGAGATCGTGATAAATTCCAATCATTTGCATTTGCCAACCAATTTCCAAAACGACCTTCTCCAGTTGATTTTGGTTTCCAATTAATGGTTTTATTTAACTCATGCATTCTGTCTTTTACATCAGTTACTTTTATAAACCAAGAGTCTAATGGATAATATAAAATTGGTTTATCGGTTCTCCAACAATTAGGATAACTGTGCTTATATTTTTCAACCTTAAAGGCTTTATTTTCGTTCTTTAATTTTAGTCCTAATCTTTCGTCAACAGATAAATATTGTTGCTGATTTTTTAAAACTGCCGTTAATTTTTGTTGCTGATTTTTAAGTTCTTCTTCGAATTCTTTTTCTGATAAATATTCTGATTTTACATACTCTCCTGCAAATCCATAAATTGGATCATTTACTTCTGCTCTAAATTTACCTTGTAAATCTACTAAAGGAACTAAATTATCATTTTTGTCTTTAACTAATAGGGGTGGAATTTCTGGTGTTGCTTGTTTAGCTACCAATGCATCGTCTGCTCCAAAAGTAGGTGCTGTATGCACAATTCCTGTTCCGTCTTCTGTAGTTACAAAATCTCCAGAAATTACTCTAAATGCATCTTGTGGATTATCATTTGGCAATGCATAATCCATTAATTGTTCATATTTTATGCCAACTAAATCAGTTCCTTTACATTCATCACAAATTAAAAATGGAATTTTTTTATCGCTTTTATTATAAGACTTTAAAACCTTTGCATCATCTGTTTTTGCATACTTTCCTGAGAATTGTTTACCTACTAAATTCTTTGCTAAAATAACATGAAAAGGCTCAAAAGTATATTGGTTGTAGGAGGCAACAACTACATAATCTATTTTTGGACCAACAGTAAGGGCTGTATTGCTTGGCAGCGTCCAAGGTGTTGTTGTCCAAGCTATGAAATTAAGATTATTATATTTTTTTAAGAAATCAGGCAAAGAATCCTCAATAGCTTTAAACTGGGCAACAACTGTTGTGTCTGTTACATCTTGGTAAGTTCCGGGTTGATTTAATTCGTGAGAACTTAATCCTGTACCCGCTTTAGGAGAATATGGCTGAATTGTATAACCTTTATAAATTAATTGCTTGTCATAAATCTGTTTTAGTAGCCACCAAACAGACTCCATATATTTTGATTCGTAGGTAATATATGGATCATCCATATCTACCCAATATCCCATTTTTTCGGTTAAATCATTCCAAATATCTGTATAACGCATTACTGCTTTCCTGCAAGCGGCGTTATATTCTTCTACAGAAATTTTCTTACCAATATCTTCTTTGGTTATTCCTAATTCTTTTTCAACACCTAATTCTATTGGCAGTCCGTGTGTATCCCAACCTGCTTTTCTTTTTACTTGATATCCTTTCATTGTTTTATAACGAGGAAAAATATCTTTAATAGCTCTTGCCAAAACGTGATGTACACCTGGCAAACCATTTGCAGAAGGTGGGCCTTCAAAAAACACAAAAGGTTTTGCATTTTCTCTTGAAGTTACACTCTTTTCAAAGATGTTGTTTTCTTGCCAATAATTTAGAATTTCTTCCGCTACTTTTGGCAAGTCAAGTCCTTTATATTCAGGAAATTTCGCTTTCATTTTATATCTTTTCTGATAAGATTGCGAAAATACATATTTTCCTGAAATTTCAAATACTAAAAACTTTTAAATCAGAAATGATAATAAAGTTTGTTTTTTAAAATTTTTGTTTTTTAAAAAGAAACTGCACCTTTAAAAACGTGTATTGAAAAAGTCTCGTAAAGGGTTTGTTATATTTAAAATTAAAAAGACTATCTATAATATCATTAATTGTAAAGTTTTTGTTTAAAAAATTCACTCTATTTTCAACTTGATTATCTGTGTATCTGCTATACATTCTCCTTGCAGAATACTCACTTAGTTTCCATTTAATGAGTTTTTTATTTCTCCAATTTTTTCGATATTTATCAAAATTATTCACCCCTGTTTTTAGATATTCTTCAATATATTTTGAAGCCAATTCTCCAGTTTGCATTGCATATCTAATACCTTCACCTCCTCTTGGGTTAATTGCCGAAACCGCATCACCAACACCAACAACTTTATTGTGATAAAATTTATCTTTTAAACCAATGCTATATCTTAAAATACCTCCATGTTTATCAATAATTTTATACTCTTTGGTTTTTATGTATTCGGATATAATTTTTTCAGTTATTATTCTTGTTGTTTTGTTCGTGTTTTCTTGATCTACAGATTGTATATGTGTTTTTCCTGCTCCCACTTTTAAAATTCTATTTTGCATTGGAAAAATCCAAGAATATCCTTTTATCGCCCATTTGTGTCCTAGAAAAAATAGAAGTTTATTCTTAAATTTATCGTATACTTCTTGTTCTACTTCAATTTCATATTCAGTTCCGCTTCCTAAAACCATTTCTGGTTGCAATTCATCCTTATCATACATCACTTTTCTAAGTGGCCCTGTTGCATCAACTAATAATTTTGCTTTAATTTCTATTCTTTTAGAACTTATTGTATCTAATATTGTAACTAATACATGATTATTTAAAATACTTTTACTTTCATACTTGCAGCCCATCATAACTTTGCTGCCATATTTTTTGGTTTCCTGAGCTAAAAATTCACGTAATTTTTTAAAATCTAATACTACTCCTTTTTTAGAATTGGAAGACCAAGCATAACTTTTTTTTGTACACTGAATAACAATGTCATTCCAATAAGCAGCAACAACACTTTCAGGGATATTAAACTCCTTTAGGGGTTCAAGAGTCATTCCTGCACTTGAAAAATTATTTAGAGAAAAATCTTTGTATTTTTCAACCAAAAGTACTTTTACTCCCTTTTTAGCCAAACTCCTTGCTGTTTGACCACCAGCAGGTCCTGCTCCAATAACTACAACATCAAATTCTTGCATTTTAGAAGTATCTTTATTTTTTTAAGAATGTGAAATTAAGAAAATTCTTAATTTTGGTCCTTAAAAAAATTCAAAAAACAAAATGTTTTAATTTTTAGCAGCAGATTTTATTTCATCTAAATTTGTTATTACAAAAGCAGTTCTTCTATTGGCTTGATGCTCTTTTTCTGAACAATAAACTCTGTTTGTATGCCAATCGTTATCTACACATTTATTAGTTAAGCGTGATTCTCCATAGCCTTTTCCTGTAATTCTATCTGGCCTAATTCCTCTATAAATAATATAATCTACAGTTGCGTCTGCTCTTTTTTGTGATAGAGATTCATTATAAAAATCAGTACCTCTAGCATCTGTGTGCGATGTTGATGTAATTTTCATTAATGGATATTTATTCATCACTTTAATAATATGGTCTAACTCTCTAGCAGCATCTGGCCTAATATCCCATTGATCGTAGTCAAAATATATATCATTTATTTTTATAATAATTTCTTTAGCATTATTAAAAACAAAATCATCAATAATATCTAAATCTAAATCTATAGTTAATGACTTGTCCGTTTTAAAAGTTTTAGTTTCTGGTATATAATATTCTTTAGACGCTGTAATCACATAGGTTTGATTGCAAGGAAACTGAAAAGAATACCTTCCAAATTCATCTGCAGTTGTTTCCTTAATAATTTTATTGTTTACACCTTTCACAACCAATTTTGAATATGGTAAATATTTTTGAAACTTTAAATTTCTTACAGTACCAGAAACGACTTGATTACACACTTCTGGTTCTTCAAACTCTTTTTTAAAGCGATAAATATCGTCATCTCCTTTGCCCCCTTTTCTGTTAGATGACAAGTAACCCATATTCTTTTTAGCGTTAATAGAAAATGCAAAATCATCTGATTCAGAATTGAATGGTGCCTTTAATTTAATTGGCAATTGAAATTGTTGGTTAATCATTTTACTCTCAAAAATATCCAAATTACCCATTCCTGTATGACCATCGGAAGAAAAATAAAGTGTATTATCATCTGCAATAAAAGGAAACATTTCTCTTCCTTTTGTATTTACTGTATTTCCAAGATTTCTAGGAGTTCCAAAAGTACCATCAAACTTAATATCTACAACAAAAAGATCTGTTGCACCAAAGCTTCCTGGCATATCTGAAACAAAATACAAAAGCTTACCATCTTTGCTCAAAGTTGGATGTCCAACAGAATAATTGTCACTACAAAACGGTAATTCCGTTATGTTTTGCCAACTACCATTTATATAATCTGCTTTGTAAATTTTAAGATTTATATATCCTTTTCCATCAACTTTATAATCTCCATAATTGAAATTATTTCTGGTAAAATACATTACATCAGCATTTGGAGAAAAAGAAATAGAAGATTCATGAAACTTTGCGTTAACCTTTTTAGAAAATTGTCTTTTTCTGTCTTTTAAATCTACCTCTTCCTTGTTTACCTGATAAATATCAAGATAATTCCCTCCATTGCCTTCATTAACCTCTGTGGAAATTTCTCTTAATTTTCTTGGTGATGAAAATAAAATTGTACTCTGATATTCTGTAACTCCAAAATCTGAAAACGGTGTGTTTAATTGATATAAATTTTCTAAAATGAACTTTTCTTTTAACGTTTCATTAAAATTATTTTCTTTTTGCTCCTGGTTATATCTGGGTTTTTCTTTACGAGTTGAAACAAGCTCATTAGTAGGAAAATTATTTACCTCAGTATTCGGTTTTTCTAACTTTTGATATTTTTCCATCCAATATAATGCTTCTTCAAACCTACCGATACTTTTTAAAGATTGAGCATATTTAAAAATATAGTCTTCCTCTTTTAAATTATAAATTGTAAAAAGTTTAGCATAAGTTACTGCTGCCTCTTTCATTCTTAAGCTAGCATAATATGAATCTCCCAATCTTTTTAAAACATATGAGGTAGGGTCTATATCTGCTAACATTTTATACTCTTTTATAGCCTTTACATATGACAAGTTTTCATAATAAGTGTCTGCCAATTTTGTTGCTGGAGTTTGCCCAAAATTTTGAAAAAAAATAGTGAGTAAAAAAAGGGATATATAAAGTGTTTTTTTCATAATAGTAGGTTATTTAACTAGAAAAACCTAGGTGATCGTATTTTATTTATTTCAGACTCAAAGTTAAATAATAAGAAAATTTCGTGGCTACCAGAATTAAAATCCCCTAAATTTGTTAGTGTGTAATCATAGGCGTAGCCTATTCTAAAATTCTTTTTAACTCGCAAATTAATTAATGCAGAAATAGATTCGGTTAGTCTGTAAGACAAGCCAAACTCCAATTTCTCATAAACTAAAATATTCCCAGAAAAATCAATTGATAAAGGCGCTCCCTGAGTTGCTTTTGCCATTATAGAAGGTTTTAGTTTTACCTCTCTAGAAAGATCAAATACATACCCTGAATTTAAAAAGAAATGTGTTTTTTCTGAACCATTAGTGATTTGATTCTCTGTTTTTTCGAAGTGAAACGTTTCTAAAAGATTAGGCATTGCAAAGCCTAAGTAGAATTTATTAGTATAATAAAATAAACCCGCTCCAATATTGGGCAAAGTTTTATTTGCTGCCCTTTCTAAAAAATCTAATGATTCAGGATCTACAGAGTTTAAGCATTCTAAACATAAATTAAAAGCTGTAATTCCTGCTTTTAAACCAAAAGCCAATTTTGAATCATTATTTAAATTTAAAGTGTAAGAAATATCCGCATAAATATTCTGTTCTTGAACAGGTCCAATTTTATCAACAATAACAGACAAACCCAAACCTAAATTTTTTACTATTGGTGCATGTGCTCCAAAAGTTAACGTTTTTGGGGCTCCTTCAAAACCAACCCATTGAGTTCTTGCCAAAAAATTGAGACTTAAAGCTTCTTGAGATCCTGCATATGCTGGATTTATAATATTCATATTATACACGTATTGCGTGTATTGCGGATTTTGTTGCGATTTTACACAAATTGTAAAGAATATAAATGCAATAATTAGTATGTAATTTTTCATTTGTATTGCCTTAGTAATTACCTATTTAAATATACCCAACCCTTTTTGGGAGCTGTTAATCCGTCGTTAAAATCAATCACATAAAAATATGTTGCAATTGGCAAAGGTTTATTATTATTAAAGGTAAGTCTTCCATCAGAATAACCATCCCACCAATCTGGACTTACATTGCCATTATTACTATATTCATAAACCTTATTACCCCATCTGTTATATATTTCTAACTTAAATTCGAGGTATTGTAAGAGTGCCGGAATTTCAAATGTGTCATTAATACCATCTCCATTGGGGGTAAAGGTATTTGGAATAACATCTGAAAAAGGATTAGGATTAATAATTATATCACACGCAGAACTATCTTGATAGTTAGGTACATTATTTGAATCACAATCAGGACTTCCAGAACAATCTTCACCTTCAATATCTGAAATCAAATCTATAGGAATTACCCCAAAAACCTCTGAATCTGCAGGATCAAATGTGGCTTTTACACCTTCTGAATTTACTTCAATTTCTAAAGTTATGTTATCGATTAAAATCTCTCTTGGTTCAGAACCTGAAACAGGAATTTTATATTCTATTTGAATCCAATTTCCTGCATCTAACTTTGTTGTTTGTTCAACTGTTAGCAACTGATCTACAGAGAAAGCACCTGAAGAAACTGTGCCAATTGTAGCCTTAATTGGTAAATTATAATCACCTGAAAAATCTCTTCTGTTATCAAATAAGTAAGCTTTAAATGTAATAAATTTATGAACATTTAAAACGTAAGGATCCGTGATATCTAAAACCATTTTTGCTTGACCTCCAATAGGGTCAAAACCTGTTAAAAACATTAAATTGTCTGGAGCAGGATCACCACCAATTAAAGAAACATAATTTATAATCGTAGAGTACACCAAATTTACATCTGTGTCGCCAGAAGTATCAATTATACCATCTGCAAAATAAATTTTTTGATACGTGTTTTTGATGTTTGCTGTGCACCCTTCATTGATATCAAGAATCCCATCGTTATCATCATCATCATCACAATTATCAGGAATTCCATCTAAATCATTGTCTAAATTATCATCAAAATTAGCACATAAATCTACGGAGTCTAAAATTCCGTCTCCATCACTATCTGCATCAACCTTTATAATTACTGAAGCACTCGCACAGTTTGTACTTGCACCTCTTTCACAAATTTGATAAATTACTGTAAATATTCTTGAAGGTGTGCCAGCAGGAACATTGATATTTCCGTTTTGGGAGATTGTAACTCCTGCTAAAGTACCATCTGAAAGAATAGAGGGTACTACCGTGGCGTTAGTTGCGGTTGCCCCATCTGAAGTATCGTTTATAAAAACATTTCCTGCAACACCACCGACAATACCATTTACTGATGTTGAAGAAAAGTCATCATTATTAGCTACTAAAGTTGCAAACATTCTAGAAGAGCTTTTATTATCAATTGTTACGGCTTTCCCATTTGCTAGTATCAAATGGAAATACCCTAAGATTAAAAAAGTGAGTGCTATCTTTTTAAATTGTTTACGATTTAAGTACATATTTTTCTATTTTAGAAAGTTTGTTACAATCGAATCATAATAAACTTTTGTCAAAACTATAAAACAAATAATAAGACAGGTCTTGAAATAAAGTGAAGCAGATAAAAAATCTATTTGTACTTTCTTCAGTTTTTATTTTTTACAAAATGATAAGTGGGGAATTTTTTTTGTGGAGTAAATTTTAAAAAAATTAGATTTTGTAAGAATCTTTAAGGAGTAAAACGAAAACTAGTTTCGAATTATGATTTGTATCGGGGGCCGTCATAATTTATTATATTTTTAATAAATATAGAATAACTTTTAGAAAAAATAAAATTTAACTGGGTTTTTTTTAAAAATCTCTTTCATTTTTAATTTTTTCATAAGCATCTTGTATGCTCTGGAATTTTTCTTTTGCTCCTTTTAAATGCTCTTCACCCAAATCTCTTAGTTTATCAGGATGATACTTTTTAACTAATTTTCTGTAAGCCGTTTTTACCTCTTCATTAGAAGCAGACTTCTCTATTTCTAGAATTTTAAAAGCATTACCTGAAGCATCGTAAAACATTGCCTTTATAGATTCATAATCATTATTATTGATATATAAATAACCAGCAATTTTTTTAATTTCTTCAATTTCAGTCTTTGACACAAACTCATCTGCTTTGGCAATACCGAATAAAAAATGGATTAACTGTAAACGAGATGCATGAGACATGTGTTCTCTAACCTGAATACAAACTTGGCGTGCAGAAACATCCTTTTTTACAATACCTTTAAATAATTTAAAAGCATTGTTTGCTCGCTCTTTGCCATACATGCTTAAAAATTGAGACCTCACAAAATTCAATTCACGCTGATCTATTTTTCCATCTGCTTTTATAACAATTGATGCCAAAACCAATAAACTCATTTCAAAATCTCCAGATTGTGTATTGGCTTTTGTTCTATTAGAACTTCTTGGCCTTTCTCTATTGTAGTCTATTTGTTCTTGTTTAAAATCATCAATTTCAAACTTGTCTACAAAACTACCAATTGCAAAACCAATTGCCGCTCCTATTGGACCTCCTAATGTAAATCCTAAACCAGCTCCCAACCATTTTGTGAAACTTCCCATGATAAATGTTTTTTTAATTTCAAATATAAGAAATGATTAATGTGTGTTTATTTTTTAATTTAAAAATTTAGGCTTAGTACTTACCTCCAATAAATACAAAACCTTTTTTATAAACTGAAGAACCATTGAATCTAATTAGTGTAGAATTATGAAAGATGTGAAAGTTTTTAATTTAGCATCTTTTACATAAGATTATTATTATTTATAGTGCTATCTAAATTGTTATTGGTTTGTTATTTTTAATTAGCTCTAATTTAATTAGATTTGCAGAGTTAAAAAACTAAATAGTTAGAATTATGTATCCAGAAGAATTAGTAAAACCAATGCGTAATCAGTTAATTGATGCTGGTTTCGAAGCATTATATACAGGTGAAGATGTAGAAGCTGCAATGGCAAAGAAAGGTACAACTTTAGTAGTTGTAAATTCTGTTTGCGGTTGTGCTGCAGGTACTGCAAGACCAGGAGCAATTGCTTCTTTAGGAGCCGATAAAATTCCTGACAACTTAACTACTGTTTTTGCAGGTGTAGAAAAAGAATCTACGCAAAAAGCTCGTGAATTTATGATTCCTTTTCCTCCTTCATCTCCGGCAATGGCTTTATTTAAAGATGGTAATTTAGTACATATGTTAGAACGTCATCATATTGAAGGTAGATCTGCACAAATGATTGCACAAAATTTGGCTGCTGCTTACGATGAGCATTGTTAGAATTTATATTTAATCCTTATTAAGGCAATCATTTAAAATCCACTAATTAGTGGATTTTTTTATAACTAATATTTTAAAATATGGCATCGCAATTTGCATCTTATACCAAAAAAGAACTTATTAAAAAGTTGAAAAAACAAAAAATTTTGGCAATTGTTCAAACTATATTGTTATTACTGATGGTTTTGTTTGCAATTTTCTCCACTTTCGAAAAAGGAATTTCTTTTCAAACATTTCTACCTCTATTTTTTGCGCCAATGCTCTTTGTTATGATTTTTGAGATAAAAAAAATAAAAGAAGAATTACAAAGTAGAAAATAAAATGATTGAAAGTAAAATAATTAAAAAAACCATACATTTTGTTAAAAAGGAATTAGCGCAAGCAGAAGGAGGTCACGATTGGTTTCATGTTGAACGTGTTTTTAAAAACACATTACTTATTGCTAAAGAAGAAAAAGTAAATCTAACTGTAGTTTCTTTGGCTGCACTTTTGCACGATATTGCTGATTCTAAATTTCATAATGGTAATGAAGAAATAGGTCCAAAAATTGCTGAGAGATTTTTAATTGATGAAAATGTACCACAAGAAATAATCACACATGTTGTAGAAATTATTAAAAATATGTCTTTTAAAAATTCGTTTGGTAAAAACGAGAATAAATTTTCATCAATAGAGTTAAAAGTGGTGCAAGATGCAGATAGATTAGATGCAATTGGTGCAATTGGAATTGCTCGGTGTTTTAATTATGGTGGATTTAAAAATAGGGCTTTATACAATCCTGAAATTTCACCAAATTTAAATCTTACAAAAGAGGAATATAAAAACTCTAAAGCACCAACAATAAATCATTTTTATGAAAAATTGTTACTTTTAAAAGATAAAATGAACACAACCTCTGGAAAAAAGATCGCAGAAAATAGACATCAATTCATGGTTAATTATTTAAGCCAATTTTATGATGAATGGAATGGAAAATTATAAATTAACTTTCTTTTGCCACTTCTAAAGCTGTAATCTTATATTCTAAAACTGCTAATTCCTCACCAAATTCAATAATCTGCTCTATTGTTAAATCTTTACTAGAGTTCACAAAATCTCGAATTTGTCTGCTTTTAAAGCTATAATAATCTATTGCTTTATCTACTTTTGTTTTAACCATTACACTCATAACTACTGTATTAGATTTTTTAATTCACTTCTGTAAACAGAAGCACTTTTACCAGAGAACTCTTTAAATAACTTATTAAAATGAGAAAAATTGTTGAAGCCGCACTCAAAACTTATATCTGTTATACTCATGTTACTTTCGGCAAGCAATTTTGTAGCATGTACAACCCTATACTCATTTACTAATTTTGTAAATGTTTTTCCAGTTGATTTTTTAAAATATCGGCAAAATGCAGGAACTGTCATACTTACCAAACCTGAAGCTTCATCTAAACTAATATGTTCTTTAAAATTTTCATTAATATGTTTATAAATCACCTCTATTTTATTACTGTCTTGATGTGTACTTTCAAAAGCAAAGCCATTAGCATTTAGCAATGTAAAGTCGTCTGTTGTGGCTAAATCATTTAAAATTTCTATAAATGAAGTAATTCTATGGACTCCATTTAATTCTGTTAAGTATTCAATTTTTGCCCCAATTCTTTGTTTTATTTCAAGATTAAAGCGAATTCCTTTTTTAGCTCGTTCAAATAATGCATCAATGGCAATCATTTCAGGTCTTTTAAAAAAATCATTTCCTAAAAAATCGGGTAAAAATTGTATTAATGTTTCAGATCCATTTGTTGTTAATCTATCTAAATATCCAATATGTGGTAAATTAGAACCTATTAATACCAACTGGCTATTGTTAAAATAACTTATATGATTACCAATATGTCTTTTCCCTTTTCCTTTATTTACATATACCAATTCTATTTCTGGATGAAAATGCCAAAAGGGCTTGTTGGTTTTTAAAAACTCTACGTGCTTCTTTAATAAAAATGAGCTTCCAAAATTTGGAGTAATTTTCTCTAGAGTTGGTTTTCTCTGAATCATAATACAAAAATACGATATTACAAAATTCTCAACTTTATAAAATTAACATTTTTATACTCTATATTAACCAATAAGGTTTTAAAAAAAAAATATTTTGTTAATATAACACATAAATATACCAATTTTGTTGTTTGACAAAACACATATCAAACTTAATTTTGTTCTATAAAATATTTAAATTATGGTAAACAAAGAAGGAATTTTATTTACAAGTGTAATTGTTTTTTTCTCGGTTTTATACTTGGTTCAATTGATTGTAATTGGACGAATATTAATAAATGGTATCAACAATAAAAAAAGCATATAAAAATGAAAGTATTTAAAAAAGTAATATTGATTGTCATTTTTATGTTAGCAACACTGGCAAACTATGCAAACAAAAACAATTTTTATAACGCAAAAAACAGTGATAATATAACATTTGTGTTTAAAGGAACAAAAAAAGGACATCAACTAAAGGTAAAAGATCAGAATGGAGAGGTACCTTATTCTGAAGAAATAAAAAGGAAAGGTAATATCACCAAATCATTCAATTTTAATAATCTGAAAGACGGAAATTATACTTTAGAATTAGAAAAAGATTTTGAAATTATTGTAAAATCGATAAAAGTTGAAAGGAATAAAGTTGTCATTGAAAAAGCTGAAAATATAATTTTTAAACCTGTTATTAGACTTGAATCTGATAAATTAATGATATCAAAAAATTATATTTGATAAAAAACAATTAGAAATCGCCTTATTTTTTAAAGGTGAAATTATTTATTCAGAAACTATAAAGGGCGGTCCAATAGTAAATGGAATTTATAAATTAGATTTAAACGAAAAAGGAGATTATGAGATCGTTATCGAAAATAATGGAGGAACCTACAACGAAATATTTAAACTTTAAGCAATATTTCTAATTTATCTGTAGCATATTATTACAAAAAACGAGCTCGTTAAAGCTCGTTTTTTGTAATAATTTATTTAATTGCCAGAGAAACTAGGCTTTCTTTTTTCTAAAAATGCAGTAGTGCCCTCTTTAAAATCTGCTGTACCAAAACATGCACCAAATTCCGAAATTTCTGTGTCAAAGCCATTAATACCATCTTTAAAGTTTGCATTTACTGCCTTGATAGCTCCAGAAATAGCAACAGAGGAATTTCTCATTATTTTACTCGCCAATTTTTCTGCTAAAGGCAATAATTCTTCCAATGTTGTTGTGTGATTTACTAAACCACAATTTTTAGCTTCATCAGCAGAAATCATAGCAGCCGTCATAATTAATTCCATTGCTTTTCCTTTACCAACCAATTGTGGCAAACGCTGTGTACCTCCATAACCAGGAATTACGCCTAAAGAAACTTCTGGTAACCCCATTTTTGCATTATTTGATGCGATTCTAAAATGGCAAGACATTGCCAATTCTAATCCTCCGCCTAAAGCAAAACCGTTTATAGCAGCAATTACAGGAGTAGACAAATTTTCAACAAAATCAAACAACATTTCTTGCCCTTTTCTTGCTAAAGAGCCTCCCTCATTTACAGAAAAATGGGCAAACTCAGAAATATCTGCACCTGCAACAAATGCTTTTTCTCCAGAACCCGTTAAAATGATGACTTTAATAACTGAATCTTCTTCTAAAACTTTAAAAGCGTGGCTTAACTCCGTAATTGTTTGTTTATTTAATGCATTTAATTTTTTTGGCCTATTAATAATTATTTTTGCCAGCGCATTATTTTTTTCTAGTAGAATATTATTGTATTTCATATGATATAGTTAGGATTGAAAGTTATGATTTAGGCAAAATTACTGTAAAAATAGTTCCCACACCTTCTTGTGAAGTAAAAGAAATATTACCATCGTAAGCTTCTATAATATTTTTCACCATTGGTAAACCCAAGCCCATACCACTTGATTTTGTAGTAAACTTAGGTTCAAAAATTAGACTTTTTAATTCCTCTGATATTCCTTTTCCATTATCAGAAACTATAATTTTTACATTATTCATTTCTGAAACCACTTTTACTTCTATAAAAGGATTTTCCTCTTTTTCTGATGCTTGCATCGCATTCTTAATCAGATTTGTTACAATTCTAATTAATTGAGTTTTATCTAAATTGGCAAATAATTCTGTTTCTTCAGTAATATAGGTTATAAAGCCTTCATTAAAAATATCTAATGCCAATTTTACAACGCTTATCACGTTTATGCGCTCTCTTTTTTGTGTTGGCATTTTTGCAAAATCTGAAAAAGCAGAAGCAATAGAACTCATAACGTCTATCTGTTGAATTAAAGTTTTGCTATATTCAGATAGTTTTTCTCTAATATTTTCATCTTCAGGATTAAATTTTCGTTCAAAACTCTGCACAGATAAACGCATTGGCGTTAATGGATTTTTAATTTCATGAGCAACCTGTTTTGCCATTTCTCTCCAAGCCTGCTCACGCTCACTTCTTGCAAGTTTTACTGCACTTTCTTCTAATTGATCAATCATGTTATTATACGCCTCAACCAAGGTTTTAATTTCCGAGCTTGCCGAATTTAATGTGATTTTTTCATTACGCTCATTTAAACGCGTGTGCTCCATTTTATCTGAAATAGATTTTATAGATCTTGTAATATAACTTGATAAAAAGTAAGCTAGCGCGATTGCAACAACAAACATTAATACATATACCAAACTTAGCCTGCTAATAAATTCCTTTAATTCTTTCTCGATTTCTGAATTATCTTGGGTAAATTCCAACTCAATGATTCCAATTCGTTTCGATTTAGAATCATTTATGTAGCTGAAAGAAGTTTGATAACCAATACCATCTTTTTCTAAAGGTATTAGGATTCTATGATTTGAACTTTGTACTAATTCATTTAAAATTTTGTAGGACAATGGTTCTATTTCGTTGGGTTCAAAAGCATTGGTTTTAGAAGAAACCAAGAGGTTACCATGCAAATCAAAAATAGAAATATTCAGTTTATTAATTGAGGATATTTCGTAAATACGATTCTGAAAAATTTTTGATAAATTCTCCGTATTAACAGGATATGTAGTTTTGTTGCTAAGCTCTATTTCTATGGTTTTATTTGTTGTAGCTTCTTTTCGCTCAAAACGTTGTATGTTATAATCTTTTGTTTGTTCATCATATTGATATACAGTTACACCTAAAATTAGAATTGAAGCCAATAGCACCAATAAAATCATAGATAAAAAAATGCGTATTCTTAAAGAGATATTTTTAAAATTGACCAATTCTATTTTATTCTTTTTAGTTATTAAAAATATTAAGACTTATCCATATAAAATTACAATAGATCAGCGTTTCTTAAGTTAATCATTCGAAATTTACACTTTTATTTTTCTACCAATAAGCATACCAAAGAATAGAATTAAAAATACGTTTTCATTTGATTATACAAATAAATTACATTTTACAAGATAAGTAATTTACAAAGTGCTCACAAAACAGAAGTCAACATTTAACAAGAGGTAAAAAAGTGTTTCTAAATTTAATTATTAATGGAATTCCTCTGGCTAAAATCCAACATGTGAAAGCAATCCAAATTGCAACCAACTTATAATCTAACCAATCAAAAAATAATAAAGTTGGCATAAAAACAAAAGCTGTAGATAATATTAAAACATTTCGTAAATATTTCATAAAACCCATACCTTTAAACATTCCATCAAAAATAAAAGTAATAGCACTTAAAGGCTGTGACAATAATACGATCCAAAATACATGGTTAAATTGTTCTAAAACAGATGTTTCCTTGGTGAAAATCTGCCCAATATAATTGTAAAAAATAAAACCTATTAAAGCGATTACACTTCCTATTAAAACTCCGTATTTAAATAATTTATTACTCAATTCTATTAAGCTTTTATAGTTTTTTGCACCTAATAATTTCCCTGACAAAATATTTCCTGCACTTGAATATCCATCAATCATAAATGCTCCTAGTAACCAAATATTTATGCCAATTGTATAGGCTGCAATGTAAGATGCACCGTAATTTGTGGCAAATGAAGTGGCAAAATATAAGGCAGTATTTAAAGCAATAGTTCTAATAAATAAATTGCCAATCATTCCCAATAATTTTGGAATTTCTGGATGAAAAGGCAGTTGAATTTTTAATGAAATATTTGTTTTTTTTATCAATAAAATAAAAGCAATTATTGCCATTGTAACTTGCGCAATTACACTAGCATAAGCCGCTCCTTCAATATACATTGCAGGTATAATATCTTTAATTCCGTAAACTAAGATAAAATCTAACACAATATTTAATAGCGCTCCAATTATAGCAATTATCATTGGATAAAACGTATTTTGTAAACCTCTAAAAACTCCAAAAACAGCAAAAACGAACAAGGAAAAAGGAAACCCAAAAATTCTGATTTTAAAGTAGGTAATGCAATAAGATAAAACCTCTCCTGAAGCGTTATAAAACTCAAAAATTTGTTTTGCAAAAGGGTATGATATTGCAACAACAAATAAACTTCCTAATATTACAATAGCCATCGCTTGCGCAGGTAAAGCACCTATTTCGTCACGTTTATTGGCACCAACATATTGAGAAATTATAGATGAAATTGCACTTCTTATTTGCCCAAAAACCCAAATTAACATAGAAATGTAAGCACCCACAATACCCACTGCTGCCAAACATTCTGTGGCATCAACATTTATATTCCCAATAATAGCGGTATCAGTTATAGACAATAAAGGCTCAGCAATACCTGCAATTAAAGCAGGAATAGCTAATTTATTTATATGTTTAAAACTTATATCGGTTTTCAATATGTTCTTTTTTTACAAAGGTACGCCTCTTAAAAAAAAGATTGGCTTTTACTTTCTCAAAAATGAGTAACTTTGTAGTCTAAAAACAGTAGTTATGCAGCACATTTTAGTACCTATAGGATTTACCGAAGACGCAGAAAATACATTGCAATATGCAATTGATTTTGCATCAGATATTAATGCTAAAGTTTTTGTATTTAGAGCTTATAGCGTGCAATCAAAAGCTGGTACTATTATTAACATTGACAGCATTATTGAACGTGAAACTAATTTATATTTACGTACAATGGTAAAAGGTGTAGATACCAAAAATGTTGATGTAAAATTAATTTCTGCCAAAGGTTCTACTTTAGATAGTGTTGCCGCTATTGATGATGAATTAGGTATTGATTTAATTATTGTAGGTGCAAAAAGTAACTCTATAAAAGAAGAACTTTTTTTAGGTAGAACAGCAGGAAACTTGGTAAAACACGCTGAATTGACAGTTTTAGCTGTTCCAAATGGCTATAAATATGCTCCTATAAAAAGTGTTTTAATGGCTTTTAAATCTGGAGTTGTAAAAAGTAAAACAGCCTTAAAACCGCTACAGTTTATGGCAAACAAATTCGGTTTTGACGTGAATTTACTTTTAGTTAAAACTCCGAATTATAAACAAGAAGATTTAAATATAAATATTGATTTAGAGGCATTACAAACCACCTTAACTACAACAGAAAATGGGACAACTTTTCAAGGTGTTTTAGAGCATTTAAATACATTTAATCCAGATATGCTTTGTGTTTTTAGACGTAAAAGAGGTTTCTTTCAAAAACTTTGGGAAAAGAATACTATTTTAAAAGAAGAATTTTACACTACAAAACCCTTATTGATTTTAAGAGGTAAGTAAATCAGAAATCTTGTTACAATATCCATTAATGTTATTTTTTAATAGCACTATTTTCTTTTAAAACTAGTTCATGTACTGCTGTTTAAAGTCTTTTTTTCAAGCAGTAAGTTATACTGATTTACTCACCTTTAATCATCACCCAAGAATTAATCTAATATTTTAAATCGGCAGGCTCAATAAAATCAGCCTCCAAATCATAGATTTCAGTGATATAAGTTTTGATCTCGTTGATAAAATCTTCTAGCCTTTCTGATGTAATTTCTAAATCTAGTTTTTTGTAATTTGATGAGAAATTTACTGGTAAAAACCCACTATTCAGATTTTTAAAAGAATATATACCTGCTTCTATAGGTTGTTCAAAATTATGGTTTTTACTTTTTGTATATAAATATGCATACAACAAAACTTGAATAGCTTTGTGATGTTTTTCATCTCGCAAACTCTCAAAATTTGGAACTTTCAAATTAGAATTGCTAACCATACCTGTTTTGTAATCAATAATTCTTAAAACCCCATTCAACTCATCAACTCTATCTACTTGACCGTGAATTTTTATAGAAAAATCTAAACCATCAATCTTAATTTCTGTGGCTAAATTTTCTTCTGTGGCTAAAATTTTTAGACGATTGGATGTATCTTGTAATAATTTTTTTTCTTGATTTAAGAAATTTATTACAAATCGATTCGCAACCTCAAAAATTAAACGGTTTCTACCTTTAGAAATATCTCCATTTTTAAATTCATCTTTAAAATATTTTAGGACCAGATCTTTAGATTGGTTTTTCATTTTATCAATAATAGCGACTGATAAAAAATGATTTACAAAAGGCGTGTATAATTCATCTAAAGTATTATGAACCACAGTTCCTAAAGTATTATATGCAACAGTTTCTTCGACATTATCAAATTCCTTTATTTTAAGTACTTTCTGTTTGTAAAACGATATGGGATTGTATAAATAATTGGTTAATGCGGATGGTGAAATACCTTTTTGTGCCAATAGTTTTAGTTGCTTTAAAGTTGTTGCTTCTTTTTTAATTTTTTTCAACGCTACATTTTGAGAAACTACTCTTGGCGACACAATTTTATGAATAATATCAGATCTCATCATTTCTAGTTGTGTCACAAATCGGCTTTTTTCTCCACTCCCAAAAACATCATGTTCTGTATTATAAATTATAAATACATTTTTAGCTCTTTGTAATAATCTAAAAAAATGATACGAAAAAATTGCATCTTTTTCTCTGTAAGTGGGTAAACCAAAGGCCAATTTCACATCAAAAGGAATAAAAGAATTTTGCTGTGCGTTAGCTGGTAAAACACCTTCATTTGTGGATATTAAAATTACGTTTTCAAAATCTAAAACACGTGTTTCTAACATTCCCATAAGTTGTAAACCTCTTAAGGGCTCTCCTTGAAAAGATAAACTTTCTGACGAAATTAGTTGTTTGAAGAATTGTGATAAGGTTTTTAAATCAGAAAAATATTCATATTCACTTTGCAAGGTTTTTAATTGTTGAAAAGCGGTATAAAACCTAAATAAATATTCTTTTTCTAACTCACTAACATCCTCTTTTAAAAAGTCAATTAGGCCTAAAACTCTGTTTATAAATTCATTTACCGAAACAAAAGGATCAAAAATTGAAAGGATTACACCTTGTAAAAAATCGTCTAAACCTGTTAAAAATGAAGCTACATATTCTTTACGGATAAAAGTTTGATTTTGTTTGGCTATTTCTATGAAAAGTAGATCAATATTTGGTAGTATTTTATAAATATATTGGTGCTTCAAAAATCGATTTACATCTTTATAATAGAACTCATTTACAATTGTTTTTTGCAATTTTTCTTGTGATATAAAAAGTTGAAATATGGCAAAAATTAAACTGGTAGTGGGCACATCTTTTAAAGGGTAGCCCATTGTAATATTAATAGCATTTATGTTTTTAGGTAAAGAACTTAATGTAATTGGCAATAAAGTTTCATCGGCTAAAACTAAAGCAGTATTCTTAAAATCACTAAAATTTTCTAAAATTTCTCCTGCATACTTTACTTGCGTTGTGTTTTTAGGAGCACCAATTACTTCAATTTTCTTAGGTTGTAAAAAGCTATTTCCTAATATTTTTAAATCGTTATTTTCATAATATTTCCATTCCGACTGGTATTTTCTGATGAATTTGCCTGCTTGGTGATTTCCGTTATAAAAAGCGGTATCAATATCCCAATAAATATCAGAATTTCCTGCTTGTAATACTTTTTGAAAAAGGATTTCCTCAGCTTTATTTAAAGCGTTAAAACCGATAAAAAAGAACTTTTTATGGCTGTTTTCAGCTACATATTTATCAATTTTTTGACAGGATTCTTTATAGATTAATCCTTGATATCCTATATTTTTATCTTTTAAAAAATTATAAAATGGTGTGTAGAAATTGTTTAATTTTTCTAGAAAAGAGTAATGATCTTTCATTAATTCTGTTTCCTTAAACTCGCCTTTAACAGACCATTTTTTTAACCTTTGAATATCTCTTAAATAAATAAAAATATCTTTAGTATCAACCAAGTGTTGGTCTATTTCATTAAAATCTTGCAAAACCGTTATTGCCCAAGATGTAAATACATCAAAATTAACGGGATCTTTTTCTATACTTTTATAAATGGTATAAAAGTGAAATAATAGTTGAATATTATCTGCTTTTTCAATTCCAGAAACTCGATTTATAAACTGTTCTATATTTAAAATTTCTGGTAGAAACCCCACAGAAATTTTATCTTTAATGGCTTGTTTTACAAATACTTTTGCTCTTTGTGATGGCAGTATTAAAATAACCTCTTCAAAAGAATTTGTTGTTTTTAAAATATCGTCTAAAGTTTCTGAGATAAAAGATTGCATTGCATTTTTTTGGTTTTCTAAATTACAAAAACTTACTTTTATACTTGTTTAATCTTTAATATATTTTTAATGCATAATGAGTTGAATGTTGTTGGTATTCAAGCCGATTTAATCTGGGAAAATCCACAGGAAAATCTGATGTTTTTTGAAAATAAAATTAAAAAATTATCTCCTGAAACAGATCTTGTTATTTTACCTGAAATGTTTACAACTGGTTTTACCATGACACCAGAAAAAGTTGCTGAAACCATGAATGGAAAATCTATTCTATGGATGCAAAAAATGGCGAATAAACATCAATTAGCAATCACTGGTAGTATTGTTATAAAGGAAAATAATACCTATTACAATCGGCTTGTTTTTGTGCATCCTTCAGGAAAAATAGAAACTTATGATAAAAGACATTTATTTACTTTGGCAGGAGAAGACCAAGTGTATGCTTATGGTTCAGAAAAACAAATTGTACATTATAAAAATTGGAGAATTTGTCCTCTAATTTGTTATGATTTACGTTTTCCTGCATGGGCTAGAAATACGGAAAATTATGATCTTTTAATTTATGTAGCTAATTGGCCTATAAAGAGAATAAAAGCTTGGGAAATGCTTTTAAAAGCGCGTTCTATAGAAAATATGTGTTACACAATTGGTGTAAATAGAGTTGGAAAAGATGCTAATGCATATGAATATTCTGGAAACTCTTTAATTGTAGATTATTTAGGAGAAATTATTTCTGATTTGCCTAAAAGCGAGATTGGCATCATAAAGACAACTTTACTAAAAAACAATCAAGAAAAAGTTAGAAAGAAATTAGGGTTTTTAAATGATAAAGATACTTTTCATATTGATTTTTAAGACAATAAAATATGGATATTGAAAATATTATTTATTCGGATATTAATGAAGTATTTAGACTTTATAAAATAGCATCTAATTATCAAAAAGCCAAAAAAACGGTTGTTGTTTGGCCAGATTTTAAAAGGAGTTTAATTGAAACAGAAATTAAGGAAAACAGGCAATTTAAAATGCTAATTGATGGAGAGATTGTTTGTATTTGGGCCATTACTTTTAGTGATGCTCAAATTTGGGAAAAAAGAAACAAAGACAGCGCCATTTATATTCACAGAATTGCCATAAATCCTAATTACAGAGGTAATAATTTTGTCTTAGAAATTGTAAAATGGGCTAAAGAATATGCAATTCAAAAAAATATTCAATTTATTAGATTAGATACTTTAGGCGAAAATATTAGATTAATTGAGTATTATAAAAATGCTGGTTTTGATTTTTTAGGTTTATTTGATATGCAAAATACAAGCGGTTTACCAGATCATTATCATGGTAACCCTGTTTGTTTATTTGAAATAGATTTGCACGGAACGTAACTGCTTAACAAAAAAACCTTCAGGCTATAAAGTCTTGAAGGTTTTTATGTTTTATACTTCATAAAAACGGAAGTTTACGAAAAACTGGCAAACTAGTTTAGCCCAGATTGAAGCATTTGTTTGAGCTCTTTTTTACCTTTTTCAGGTAAAAAAAGCGAGTGCTGAAAGCTGGAAATAGCTTCTAACACTAACTAGGTTGTAACATCCACTTAAAATTGAATTCTGTATCTGGTACTTTAATTCTTTCGGTTATTCTGTACATTCTTTGTGGAAGCTTCATTAAATAATCTCTAGCTTTTTCGGCTTCGGGTGTTAAGTTGGTAATTTTATCAATTTCCCACATGTTATTTAATTTCTGTAAAATATCTACATAATCAAAACCTGTGTAAACTCCTATTCTTTGTGCTACTGTAGAGAAATCATCAAACAAGCTTCCTTTTTCTTGAAAAGATTCTCTTAAATGCATTGCTGGCATTACAATTTTATGTTTCATCATGTGTTGAAAAGCCAACATCATTTCACTAGCATCTATCTTAAAAATTTCTTTTACAAAATGAGCGTATGCTTGGTGATGACGCATTTCATCTCCCGCTATAATTTTAGACATTTTAGCCAACGCTTTGTGCCCTTTTTTACGTGCTATTTTGGCAACATTATTGTGCGAAATATAAGTTGCTAATTCTTGAAAAGTAGTATAAATAAAGTTTTTATATGGATCTGTAGAGGTTCCGATATCAAAACCATCTGCGATTAAATGTTGGGTAGAAATTTCTACCTCACGCATATTTACACGCCCAGATAAATACAAGTATTTATTTAAAACATCTCCATGTCTGTTTTCTTCGGCTGTCCAAGTTCTTACCCATTTTGCCCAACCATTATCTGGCTCTTGAGTAACGCCGTCTAAATCTAATAACCAAGATTCGTAAGTGGGCAAAGCTTCTTCTGTAATGGTATCTCCAACTAAAACTACCCAAAAATCATCGTGTAGTTCTTTAGAAATCTCTCTAATTTCTTCTACTTCTGAAATAAAAGAATCTTTTTGAGAGTTAGGCAAAAAATCTGTTGGTTGCCATATTTTTTCTGCTGGAATTAAATAGGTATCCATAAAGCTTTGCATCTTCTTTTCTAAAGTTAGCATTACTTCTTTTCTAATGTTTTTTATAGACATAATTTTATATAATGTGTTCTTTAATAACTGACTCTGTCTTTTCTATTAATTCATCAAAAGACATTGAATCTATTTTTATAGGTTTGTGTGTGGTAATGGTAATTGGGCTTCCAACTCCTAATGGAAATTTTCCGTATCTGAAAATCTTCCAGGAATTATTGATTGTTAATGGAACGATATAGCCATCTTTATTAAATTTTGTAATTACTTTTAAACCACTTGTGGCAAACCTTTTAGGTTTACCATTTCTACTTCTGGTGCCTTCTGGAAAAATTACTGCTCCCCATTTATTTTTATTAATTCGTTTTGAAAAATTAATGAGTTCACTTATGGACTGTTTTGGATCTTTTCTATTGATGAGCGCGGCTCCTCCTTTTCTTAGGTTATAAGATACACTTGGAAATCCTTTTGCCAATTCTATTTTAGCAACAAACTTTGGATGGTGTTTTCTAAAAAACCAGCCAATTGGCGGGATATCAAAAGTACTTTGGTGATTTGATACAAATATTAACGGAACGTTATTAGGAAGTTCTTGTTCATTCTTAACATAAATAGGAACACCTAAAATTAACATTGATTTTACCAGGAAAAAATTTAAAAGTGCAACTACTTTTTCATGTGATTTACTACCAAATAAATTAAAACTGAGCCATTGAAAAGGATGAAAAACAACTAACAACAGTATAAACGTTATTGCAAAAATTGGTGACAATATATAACTTAAAATTTTCATGAATTAACTCGAGCATTAAAAGGGGTTCTAAAAGAAGTAAATACTAAATTAAACGAGTATAAATGAATGTTTTTCATTATTCTGCTAAAAAATTAAGATGCGAAGTTACAATTTTATACACAAAAAAACCACCTCTGTTGAGGTGGTTTTTAATATATTACAATAACTAGAATCTAATCCTCGTCAGTTTGAAGTCTGTAAGAATCTCCTTCTAAAATGACATTCATCACAAATACATCGTCTCCTGGTTTCCAAACGTTGTAAGAAACCGAATATTTTTGAAGTTGTTTTGCCCCAGGGAAGTTGTTTGTTAAAATCGTATTAATTTTTGCCAAACGTGCTTCAATAGTTTCTTCATCTCTACCATCTCTTACATCAAAATTACCAAATCTACCATTTCCAACCAATTCATAATCTGCTGCAGTTAGCGTATATTTTATGGTATTGTCAAACTTCCAAGTTGTTCCATTATGAGAAAACTGAGCTGTTGTTTCAAAAATTTCTTGAACCGCATTCCAATTAGAGCCATCAAAAATAAAATTGATGTTTACTTTACCTTGTCTAAAAATGTCTAACTCGACAGGTAAAAACATTTCTGGCGTTGCATATGGATATAATGTTTTCAAATAAATAGCTGTATTATACTCAGCTGTTTCCCTGTCACTAAAGTTAGGGAAACGTTGACCCATTGCTGTATAATCTTCCGCAGTAAACGTTTGCGGCGCGTCCCATTCATCATTAAATGCAAATCTTGAAGTAGCGTCCTCTAAAGTAAAAGTATAAAACTCATAAGTTAAAGCGCTATAAATATCATAACCTGCTCCATTTTTAATTAATAACATTGTTCTTACTTCGTCACCAGGAACCCATACGGCATATGTTACATTATAAAGATCACCATCTACTGCTGCTGGAAAGTTATTTAGTAAAATAGTTTCTATTTTAACTCTTCTTGCCTCTATAGTTTCTTCTGCTCTTCCTGGTCTGATATCAAAATTATTGAACTGACCGTTACCAACAAGGGCAAAATCATCTTCTGTTAATGTATAATCTATAATACTATTTGGGTCTGGGGCGTTATCAGTTAAAACAACCTCCATATCTAAGTTTTCAGTACCTGAACCGTTAAACCATTCATAAAAAACCTTGTATTTGTCACCTATTTCTGAATCTGGGAAATTATTTAATAAAATCGTTTGAATTTTTAATCTTCTGTCTTCCTCTGTTTCATTAGTATTAAAGTTATCAAAACGACCATTACCAACTGAATCATAATCGTCATCAGTAAGTGTGTAATCCGTAATTTCTGGATCAGTTTTATAAGTTAACTCCACAATTGTGCCTGCAGCAGATCCTGGAAATTTTGCAGCTAACATTTTATTATAGTCTTCTTTAGTATTTAAACTAGTTAAGCCAATTTCATCATAATCTGCTTCTGTAGCTGTGTATATTTCTATTTCTATTGAATCTTTTAGATTATAAGTTATAACGGCTAAAGATTTGGTGTCAATAGAACCATCAGCGTTGTATTTTACCCCTAAAGCTGGAAATTTGTCAGAAATAAAAGCTGGCATTTTAGACTCTACATCATCAATAGATTTAAAATACTCATTGCTAAAACCAAAGAAACCGCCATCATCAATGTCTTCTGTATAATCATCAGGTATCATTGTATATGTTACATCCCCAACGATATCATCTCTTTTTGTAGCTTCTTCTAATGCATTGTCTATGTCCTCTAATGGATCACAAGATGTAAATACTATACATAAAGAAACAAATAGATAAATTAATTTTTTCATTTTATTGTTTTTTATATTGTTAATTAAAATAAAATTTTCATCCCCAAGTTATAGGTTCTGCCAAAACCAAACCAAACTAAAGGATCATCAGCATCTAATGCATCTGCAATATATTCTGTATCAAAAATATTGTTTACTCTTACAGTAACTGTTGTATCAAAATCACCAATTTTAAAACCATGACGTAAACTTGCGTCAAAAGTGTGGTAATTTGGGGCTTTCCAAGTATCTCCTTTACTTTCTGTAGGTGGCGCATTTGGATCTGGATCGTCTCCTTTAAATACAGCTCTATCTAATACATCAAATTGAGCATAAATATCTGCAAAATAATTATAATCTACTGTTATAGATGTTTTATCCCAAAATTTATAAAGCATTCCTAAAGCTGCAGTAGTTTGAGCAGCGTCAGATACTTTTAAACCTTTAATTGGTAAATCTACAACTTCTACTAAGTTTTGATCTTGGTCAAAAATACGAACATCAACTAAATTATTTGCATATTCCCAATTTCCTAAAGATAACATTCCTGTAAAGTTTAGTTTATCTGTTGGTCTATAAGTAAAATCAAATTCTACCCCTTGATGCGTTGCATTTACACCTAAAATATTTGCTGTAAAATCGTCTTGCCCAGGATTTCTATTTTGAATTCTTCTTGTAAAAGTTCTGTCGTTCCATTCTGTGTAATAAGCATTTACATTGGCTGCAAATTTCTCACTTCTTAAGCCATAACCTAATTCAACACTGAAAATCTTTTGATTTTCCGCATCTGGATTCACATCTACATTATTAAAATTTTCGAATACAGCATCAAAATTAGCTGGCCTTTCAAAATATCCAATATTTGCAAAAATATTGTGAACATCATCTAACCTATAATTAGCTCCACCTTTAATGCTGTAACCGTTAAAGCCAAATTTATCTGATTCTCTATCTGCGCTATCCTGCGTATAATTAAAGTAATCAACTCGCTGATAAGTAGTTCTTTGAGCTGAAGTAGATAAGAAAGCAGTTAAACTTTCCCTTGTATATTCTACCTGAGCAAAAGCACCTAACCAACCTACTTTACCATCATCATGATAAGAAAATTTATCTCCTACTTGAAGTGCAGCATTAGGATTGTTTACATCGTTATCATCTAAATAGTACTCACCGCCTAATAAATCTGTAATTTCTCTGTAATGCGAACCTACATATGACCTCCAATCTAAACCAGCAACAAAATCTAGTCCTTCTGCTAATTCAGTTTTAAAAGTAGATAAAACACCATACCATTTGTGATTATTCCTAGAAGCTCTTAAAATAGCTTCTGCACCTAAAGCACCATTAGCCGAATTTACTTCTACAATATTGTCTAAATCTACTGGCTGATCATCTCCACCAATTCTATTTCTAAATAAATCTGTATTAGTTCCAGCAGTACCGCCACCACCACCGTTTCCAAAAGAAACGTAAAGGGCAGTTGATAAACTTGTTTCATCGTTAATTGTCCAATAGTGGTTTAAAGATGATTGTGATTTGTGATAAAAGTTGTCTTCTATATTAACAACTTGTCCGTTTTTATAACCCCAATCTGGGTTAAAACGAATTCCAGATTGTGCGTTTCTAATTGTAGAAATTGTACTTCTATTTTGTCTTTGCCCATGTCTTTGAGGTGCTCCAAAAGTTGTAAAAGATAATTTATGATTATCGTTAAATTCTTTTGTTAAGTTTACAAAGTAATTGTAGCCATCAAACTGAGTACCATCTACATAACCTTCTCCAGAAACTTTTGCAAAAGACACTGTAGCCGCAAATCCATTATCCATTAAACCAGTAGATAAAGTGAAACCGTATTTTTGGTATCCGTCATTTCCTGTGGATGCGATAATATTTCCGCCTTTTTTTACGTCAGAAGTTTTAGATAATATATTAATAGTACCACCAATAGAAGGTACAGCTACTTTAGCTGCTCCTAAACCTCTTTGCACTTGCATTGCAGATGTAACATCGGATAATCCAGCCCAATTAGACCAATATACACGACCATTTTCCATGTCATTAACGGGAACTCCATTAATCATCACAGCAACGTTTTCAGAGTTAAATCCACGCAGATTGATACGACCATCTCCAAAACCACCACCTGACTTCGTAGCATACACACCTGGTGTTGATTTTAAAACTTCTGGAAATTCTTGAGAACCTAATTTTCTCTCGATGTCAGCAGCTTTAATAGTAGACACTGCAACAGGAGTTTTCCTATCTATAGCAAAAGATGTTGCTGTCACTATAATTTCATCTAAAACAGCGTCTTCTTCTAAAAGAATATTACCCAAATTAGATTTTTCAGCAGAAAAGCTTACTTGTTTTGTTTTAAAACCAATAAAGGAAATTACTAAAGTACCCGAATTTGACTCCGTATCTAATACAAATTTACCGTCAAAATCAGTTGATACTCCGTTTTTAGTTCCTTTCTCAAGGATACTAGCTCCAGGCAATGGTTGATTTGTATCATCAACAATTACACCCGAAATTTTAGTTTGCCCTAAAACTGAAGCTGATACCAAAAGTATAGCAACAAGCAATAAGTTTTTAAATTTTTTCATTGTTTAATTTGTTTATTGAATGTTTTGCAAAAATCCTGCTTTTAAAGGAGCAATCTGTTAATTTAATGTTAAGTTTTAACAAGAAATTAAGAGTTTAAAAGTATGAAGAAATTGGTTTTATTATTGAAAATCAAAAGTTTAAATATTAACAAGTTTGTTAACAAAAGCTAGCCTTTTTGTTAACAAACATTAAACCTAATGATACAAATGTGTTTTTACTGTTTATTTAGAAGTTTATTAGCTAATTCTTTGCCTAATTCCACACCAAATTGGTCATAACTGTAAATATTCCACAACACTCCTTGAGCAAATATTTTATGCTCATAAAGCGCAACTAACTTACCTAAAGACTTAGGTGTGAGTTTATCGAAAAGAATTGCATTGCTCGGTCTGTTGCCTTCAAAAACTTTAAATGGTAGTAGTGCGTTAATTTTATCTTCATCACCAGAAAATTGCAGCTCTAAATGCACTTCTTCTTTTGTTTTGCCAAAAGCCAAAGCTTCCATTTGACCATAATAGTTGGCCATTAGCTTTTTATGGTGGTCTGATAAACCGTAAAGTGACTCTTTATAACCAATAAAATCTGCTGGAATTAATTTTGTTCCTTGATGCACCAATTGCATAAATGCATGCTGCATGTTTGTACCCGTACTGCCCCAAACAATGGTTCCTGTTTGATAATCAATTTTATCTCCATTTCTATCTACACCTTTTCCATTACTTTCCATAATGGCTTGTTGTAAATAATCTGGAAGTTTCTTTAAATATTGCGAATAAGGCAAAACAGCTTCCGTTTCTGCTAAATAAAAATTATTATACCATATACTTAACAATGCTAGAATAACCGGAATATTATTATCAAAATCTTCATTTCTAAAATGAATATCCATTTCTTCTGCACCGTCTAATAATTCTCTATAATTGTCAAAACCTACGGATAGTGAAATTGATAAACCTACTGCAGACCATAATGAAAAACGACCTCCAACCCAGTTCCACATTGGGAAAACATTCTTTTTATCAATCCCGAAATTATCTACAGCTTCCAAATTTGTTGACACTGCCACAAAATGTTTTGGAATATCAAAAATGGTAGCCGACTTTAAAAACCAGTTTTTAATGGTTTCTGCGTTTGAAATAGTTTCTTGTGTAGTAAACGT
Organism: uncultured Polaribacter sp.; assembly: GCA_913020555.1. GTDB lineage: Bacteria > Bacteroidota > Bacteroidia > Flavobacteriales > Flavobacteriaceae > Polaribacter. The sequence continues at coordinate 65,394 of CAJWAC010000001.1, forward strand.
TTTAGAAACAATTACAAAAAGTGTTGTTTCTGGGTTTAAGTTTTTTATAATTTCAGAAACATGATCACCATCTACGTTAGAAACAAAATGAGTGTTTAATTTATTTTTATAGAATTTTAGTGACTCCACAATCATGTCTGGCCCAAGGTCTGATCCTCCAATTCCGATATTTACAACATCTGTAATTGACTTTCCTGTATACCCCTTCCATTTCCCTGAAATTACTTTATTAGAGAAACTCTTTATTTTTCTTAAAGCGGTTTGTATTTGTGGTTTTATGTTTTTTCCATCAACCAAAACAGGTTCTTCAGAAGTACTTCTTAAAGCTGTATGCAATACTGCTCTGCCTTCCGTAACATTAATAACCTCTCCAGAAAATTGACTTTCAATCGCTTTTTTAAGTTCTACTTCTTTTGCCAATTCTACCAATAAATCTAACGTTTCTTTGGTAATTCTGTTTTTAGAAAAATCAACTAATAAATCGTCAAACTCTAAAGAAAAATCTGAAGCTCTATTTTCATCTTTATATAAATCTTTAATAGTGATATTGTTAATATCATTAAAATGATCTGTTAGTTTTTGCCAAGAAGCAGTTTTAGTTGGATTGTTGTTTGGTAAAGCCATTTTTTTAATTTTGTGCTATAATTTCTTTCACTACATTAGGTTCTTTTACTGGAACTCTTTCGTAATCTAATTGATATTTTAATGCTTTGATGTATTCAAAAAAGATAGGTTTTACCTCTTTTTTCATAGGTTTTGCCGATGGTAATTTTTCTTTTAACGGATCTACTTGTTTCCCGTATTTCCAAAAACGATAACAAACATGCGGTCCAGCAGTACTACCTGTCATGCCAACATAACCAATTACATCGCCTTGTTTTACGTATTCTCCTTTTTTTACTGCTTGATTTCTCATGTGTAAATATTGCGTTGAATAGGTGCTATTGTGTTTGATTTTTACAAATTTCCCATTACCTCCTCTTCGTGTAGATTCTATAACAGTTCCGTTTGCTGTAGCTATAATTGGCGTACCTATTTTTGCAGCAAAATCGGTTCCTTTATGAGGTTTAATTCTATTGCCATAATGAGGAATTCTTCTTCTTAAGTTGTATCTTGATGAAATACGATATTGGAATTTTATAGGCGCTTTTAAAAATTGACTCCTTAACATTTTTGCATTTTCATCATAATATTCATGAATATTTAAAATAGAATCTGCTAAAAAACGAAAAGCATATAAATCTTTTCCTTTGTGATTAAATACTGCAGACTTTACTTTTCCATAGCCTGCAAAAGTGGAGTCGTCAATAAACTTTTCTTCATAAACTATTTTGAATTTATCTCCTTTCTGAAGCTTTAAAAAATCTAATGTCCACGCATAAATATCTGCAACTTTATAGGTTAAATTGGGCCTTAAACCCAGGCTATCCATTGAAAATGTAAAATTGGCATTGATAATACCATTTGCTTCTTTTTCTATGATTTTTATAGGTTTTTTATAATTTAATGCAGTAATCGTAGAGTCTTTGAAGTCTAAAATAGTTGCGTTTATCTTATCGTGTTTGTAAATAAAAACCTGTGCTTTTTCTGTGGAATCTTTGCTTGCTAAAATAGTATAAGGCTTACCCGCTCTAACTCTTCTTACATCAAAAGTATCTTTAGCAACTGCTGCAATTTTATTTATTTTAGGATACATAACATGATGTCTGTCTAAAATAATGCCAAAACTCTCTCCACTTTCTATAGTATCTTGAATTACTTTGTAATCGTCTATTTTATAACCAAAACGTATTTCTGGTTTGGGTTTATCTTTTTTAACAATTATAGTTTCAGGTTTATCTTTTTTACAAGAGGAAAAAGAGATAACAAATGCTAAAAGAATAAGTACTTTTTTCAAGGAAATTCTACTATTTTAAATCAATTTCAAAAGTACAAATAAAATTGATTTATTCTAAAAGTTATCACAGAAGTTCATCAAACGGTTTCGTTGAAAAAAACCTAAAGTTTAGTGAAGTTATTTGCCAAACCTTCATAACGTTCCAATTCAGCTCTTAAAGAGCCAACAGCCAAAGAAGCTTTCATTTTTATAGGAATTCTATTATCATCATCGGTAATCCAAATAGTAACGCTTTCTTGTTCTTTAAAAATTCTACCAGACTCTACTAATGGTCTAAAAATCATTGATTTTATCTTCCCAAATTTTGTTTTCAATACCTCTCTACCTAAAAAACGGAGTTTAAAGGGATACACCTTACTATCTAAAAACATATCTAGTTCAATTTCATCACCCTTTTTTAAGCTATCAGTTTCTATATTTCTTAAATAATAGAAAGATGATAACATGTCTTGCACATTTGTAAATGCAATGGAACTGTCCTTTTGATTGGTGAAATCTTGAACGTAAGCTCTATTTGAATCATAATTAAAAGAAGTTATTCTGTGTTTTTTGTAACCTCCTTCATTTATTTTTCTTTTGAATAAATAAGGTTTTATGGTATCCATATCAAAATAGGATTCATAAATATCATCAACTTCAAAAAACCATTTTATCATGCCAGAAGTCCAACCAGTGCCTTTTGTATAGAAAACTTTTTTGCCATTAAGTTCTCTTTCTTCAACTTCTAAAACAGCTGAACCTGCTCTTAAAAAACCAGAATAACTCATTTTGTATCGGAGTCGTTCTCCATCTTTAAAAGCAACTTTTTTTTGTTGCCCTTGCGCAAGTAGTGTAAAAAATAATGTGAAAAATAAAAAGATGTACTTTCTCATAAAAACCAAACTTATACAAAAGTAATGACAAATACTGTTCCAAAATTAAAAAAAGTGATTTGTAAATGCGGAATTACTGCTGTTTTAACGTTTCTTTAGAACGAAACTGTTAGAAGGTTCCCCAATTCTTTAACTCTTCTTCAGACCATAAATAAGGATAAAAAATTCTCCTTTGGTATTTTGGATGCATGTATTTACGCCAATTACTACCTCCTGTTGCTTTTAAATCGGAATCATCACCTCCTATATATTTTGCTGCAGCATTGTAATGAGCCATCACCCATTTTACATTTACAGTATAATCATAATGACGCATGGCCTTTATTAAATCTTCGTTTTCTTGATCTTCTTTTGGTAATTGTTTGAACTTTAAGGAAAGATTGATGTCATTATAATCTTGCATAAAATCTATAAAGTCTCCCATATATTTTTTTTCAAAAAGACTTAATAAAGTTGATTTTTGACCCGTTGTATAATTTTTTCCCGCAGCTTGCCAATATAAATGATTGTATGCGTTTTTAAATGATGAGTGACGATCTATAGTTTCTCTATAACGCGCATCAATTAAATTAATCAATTCTGTAGAGGCAAATTCTATTTTTCGATATTGTGCAGATTGAAAACCACTTGCAGGTGTTAACGTGTTTCTGAATTTTAAATATTGCTCTTTTTCCATTCCGTCTGCCATAACAGAAAATGAACTACACAACATGTCAAAATATCTACTAATTCTATTTAAATGCATGGTAAATTTTTCAGCAGAAACTTCAACAGGTTTTGCTACTTGATCTATTTCCCATAAAATCATTTTAAACAACAATTCGTTTACTTGATGATACATGATAAAAACCATTTCATCTGGCTGTGTTGTTCTTGGTATTTGTAAACCCAAAAGAGCGTCTGTTTGTATATAATCCCAATAAGTAATTGGTGTGCTCCACAACAAACCTTCTAGCATAGAATCTACAGGAACTCCTAACGTATCATATTTGTTTTCTATCGCTTTTAAAATTTCGTCTCTATTCATTTTGGTTGAAATAAAAAAGCAAGATAATTAAATCTTGCTTTATAAATTTTACAATGTTCCTCTTTTTTGTTGTTCTCTTTCTATAGATTCGAAAAGTGCTTTAAAGTTTCCAGCTCCAAATCCTTTTGCTCCCATTCTTTGAATGATTTCAAAAAATAGTGTTGGTCTGTCTTCCACTGGTTTTGTGAAAATTTGCAGTAAATAGCCTTCCTCATCAGCGTCTATCATAATTCCTAAACCTTTTAGCTTTTCGATATCTTCTCTTAATTCATGACTGTGTTCTTCTAAACGTCCTGGAACTGCTCTGTAATATTCTTCTGGTGGTGTTGATAAAAATTCAATTCCGTTTGCCTTCAATTGAGAAACTGTTTTTATAATATCGTCTGTTGCCATAGCAACATGCTGCACACCTGCTCCTTCATAAAAATCTAAATATTCTTCAATTTGAGAACGCTTATTTCCTTTTGCTGGTTCGTTTATTGGAAATTTAATTCGGCCATTTCCGTTAGACATTACCTTGCTCATTAATGCGGAATATTCTGTATGAATTTGCTTGTCATCAAAAGACAAAAAGTTTTCAAAACCCATTACTTTTTCATACCATTTTACCCAAACGTTCATTTGATTCCAACCAACGTTACCAACCATATGATCTATGTATTTTAAACCTGCTGCTGGTGGATTATAATCTGAATCCCATTTTTGAAAGCCAGGTAAAAATGCACCTTTATAATTTTTACGCTCTACAAACATGTGCACAGTTTCTCCATAAGTGTAAATTCCTGATTTTACAACTTCACCATATTCATCTTTTTCTACAGTTGGAGTTAAATATGATTTTGCGCCTCTAGAAACAGTTTCTTTGTAAGCTCTTCTAGCATCTTCTACCCAAAGCGCTACAACTTTTACACCATCGCCATGTTTTACAATGTGATCATTAATTGGTGATTTGCTGTTTAGTGGTGTGGTTAACATTAACTTAATTTTGTCTTGTGTTAATACATAACTGACAGAATCGGTTGAACCAGTTTCTAATCCGCGGTATGCGTGCGATTGAAATCCGAATGCAGTTTTGTAGAAATGTGCTGCTTGTTTTGCGTTACCCACATAAAATTCTACATAATCTGTACCTAATAAAGGAAGAAAGTCTTGTGCTCCTTTAAATATTTTTTCTAAACCGTAGTTTACTGATTTTATTTCTTTTGCCATCTTTTTGATGATTTTAGTTTTTTGATTTTACTATTTGCTTGCAAACAAGTTTAGCCCTGATTGAAATGGCATCCTTTTTTATTTTTCATAAAAAAGATATAATGTAAAGCAGGAAATAGCTTCTTATAAATGTGTTACTCTAACCAAGATTTGTAATAATCTTCGTCTGCAATTTTCATGGCTTCTTCTGTAACCTGAAGAGGTTTAAAAGTATCTACCATAACTGCCAATTCTTCTGTTTCTGTATGCCCAATGCTTCTTTCTGTTGCGCCTGGGTGTGGACCATGAGGAATGCCTGCTGGATGCAAGGAAATGTGGCCTTGGTCTATATCATTTCTGCTCATAAAATCTCCATCTACGTAGTACAAAACCTCATCTGAATCTATATTACTATGATTGTAAGGTGCAGGAATTGAATTTGGGTGATAATCATACAAACGTGGTACAAAACTACAAATTACAAAGGCATTTGTTTCAAAAGTTTGATGAACAGGTGGTGGTTGATGAATTCTTCCTGTTATTGGTTCAAAATCATGAATTGAAAATGCGTATGGAAAATTATAGCCATCGTAACCCACAACATCAAAAGGATGAGAGGCGTATGTCATTTCTATAATTTCACCTTGCTTTTTAGTTTTGATTAGAAAATCTCCTAGTTCATTATGTGTTTCTAATTCTTGTGGTCTTCTTAAATCTCGTTCACAAAAAGGAGAATGCTCTAGTAATTGGCCAAACCAGTTTCTGTATCGTTTTGGTGTGTAAACAGGGCTGTAAGATTCTACTATAAAAAGTCTGTTGTTTTCATCTTCAAAATCTAACTTATAAATAATTCCGCGTGGAATTACTAAATAATCTCCATATTTAAAATCTATATTTCCTAAATGTGTTCTTAATTTACCCTTTCCTTTGTGGATGAAAATAACTTCATCTGCGTCTGTATTTTTATAAAAGTAATCTTTAGTAGAGTCTTTAGGTGCGGATAAAATAATATTACAATCCGTATTAGTTAAAACTACTTTTCTACTTTCTAAGTAATCTTTTTCTGGTTTTACTTGAAACCCTCTAAAACGATAAGACTGAATATTATTTGTTTTAGATATTTTGGGTTTAATGGAGTATTGTTTCCCTATTTTTTTGACCATAGTTGGCCTATGTTCATGATATGAATTGGTGGACATGCCATCGAAACCAATTGTACCAAACAATTGCTCGTAATATAGGCTTCCGTCTTTTTTTCGGAATTGAGTATGTCTTTTAGGAGGAATGTCTCCTAATTTATGATAAAAAGGCATATTAGATATTTAATTGTTGATGTATCTGATAATTTTAATTATAAATTTCGCTTTTCGTTCGAAATTACTATCAACAGAAAATCATTCTGGATTGCGCTTTAAAAGGAATTTAAGATGTGAAAGCAATTCTAAAAACATATCAATCGATTTCGTTATTTTCACAAAGATACAAAAAGAGAAGTAGAATTATAAACTTGATTGGCTGGTATAAAAAAACCGAAACAAATTTGTTTCGGTTTTTTTTATAATTGAGATTATAGTTATTCTTTTGGTAATCTTTCATCAATCATTTTTAATGGCATATCTCCCATTAAATCGAAGGTGTCTAAAATTCCTCTTACGACATCTTCTTCTTCAACTTGCTCAGAAACAAACCACTGTAAAAATACTTCCGAAGCAAAATCATTTAAACTTCTAGCCAGGCTAAAACATTTATGAATTGAATGAGTTACATGTATTTCTTGATCTAATGTTTTTTCGTAAACTTCGCGTAAACTTTCAAAATCATTGTTAACAAGTGGTATAGATGGCGAAATTGCAGCACCTCCAGCATCATTCACAAAATTAAAAATCTTCATTCCATGCTCTCTCTCTTCTTCTGCTTGTTTATAGAAAAAAGCTTTACTATTTAATAGTTCTCTCTGGTCGCACCACGATGCCATTGCCAAATAAGATGCGGATGCATGCATTTCTAATGCAATTTGATTATTTAGCATATCCATCACCTTTGGATGAATTGACATTTGTTTTCTTATTGCTGTTTTCATAATTTAAAATTTACCATACAAAAATACAACAAAATCAACATGGTCGAGGAGTGTCTCCAAAATTTAAATACAGTCTAAATAAAAGTAAATGAGTAATTTAGAACGATTAAAAACTAGAAAAACAATAGTTAATTTCCTCTTTTAAATCTAAAAGTTTAGGGATTTCAAGAAAGACAAGATGTTTTCTATCCGAGATAAATAATAAGACAAAATTTTCGTTATTGATAAGGCTCTCGAGTTTGTCCTCTGTCGTTAATTCGTTAACTTTATTTCTCAATTGTAATAACTGAGGAAATGTAAGTTTCATTTTTTTATCATCAATTGTTAAACGATAATTACAAAATGAAATTTTTTCAAGTTGAATATTGAATTTTATATCTGCAAATATACTCACAATGCAAAAGTAATTATTTATTTAGAATAAATAAATATAAAACAAAGATCTTTTCAAGATTCTACTATCTATTTCTTTTTATAGGACCAGTAAATTCATCAATACCTTCTTTAACACCATTAATTTCGCTATTAATATCTTTTACAATACTATTATCTATGTTGTGCTCTTTGGAGGTATCATTAATCTCTTTCTTGATATCATTAGTGGCGTCTTTGACTTGTCTCATGCCTTTACCTAATCCTCTAGCTATGTCTGGAATTTTGTCTGCACCAAAAACCATAATCACAATTAACATAATTACAAAGATTTCTGGAGCTCCAATAAATAAATATAATGTACTCATAATAGTGAACAAAGATAATAGTAATTGTAGAACCCTATTAAATAAAAAATAAAAAATAATTGCTAATAGATATTTAAGTGTATTTTTTTATAACAAAACTCAAATTACCATGGTAAACTCCTAATAATTAATTGATATGCATAAAAATTTACATTTTGAAATAGCATCTTAACTAAAATAATTGTATCTTGTAAGTCCCTAAAACCCCTCAATATGACCCCTTTAAAGAAAATTGCATCTCTTGCTCTCATTTTATTGTTGGCACTTTCTTTTAATAAAAAAGAAAATAAAAACGATTTAGACTTACTAGTTAGCAATATTGAAACTATTCATAAATTTATAGATTTTCCATGCAAGCCTTCTAGATCTTTTCAACTAGAGGTTGAAACAGATATTACTAAAAGGATTAGAGGTGCTTACAACATCAATGTAAAAGTATTTGTTATTGAAATAGCTACTGGAGACAAAAAATTAGTTTCTCAAGAAAATTTGCAAGTTAAGAAGTTCGAAGGATCAATTATATCCAAAGAAAACAACACTAATTACAAAACTTCTAAATTACCAAATGGTGATCTAATCTTGGGAGGTTCAGAAAATGCCCCTTGTGAATTTAACAATCTTATTAAATATGACGCTGTTTATTACAGTTACATAAATGCCACAAACAAACTATTAAACTTAAAAAGATCCATTTAAAAATCTTTTCAGCTTATTTTTCTATAATCAGAAACCTATTTTAGATTCTTCTCGGTGCCATATTAGTGTAAACAAAATTAAATAGTTTTAGATTTTTAATTAAGATTTTTTTTGATTGTTTATATTGCGTCAAAAAGCTACAATGCCTAAAAATCCTGAGTTAGAACTTGCTGTCCAATTTATTGAAAAAACAAATAGAAACCTTTTTATTACTGGAAAAGCTGGAACAGGAAAAACAACTTTTTTACATAAAGTTAAAAATGAATCTCTAAAAAGAATGGTTATTGTAGCTCCTACAGGAGTTGCTGCAATTAATGCAAAAGGAGTAACAATTCATTCCTTTTTTCAAATGCCTTTCGGTCCAATTTTACCCAATCAAACTCATAATGGTCAACAACAACGCCGTTATTCTAAAACAAAAATTGATATTATCAAATCTTTAGATTTGGTAATTATTGATGAAATTTCTATGGTTCGTGCAGATTTGTTAGATGGTATAGATCAAGTGTTGAGAAGATATAAGGATAGAAATAAAGTTTTTGGTGGTGCGCAAATATTAATGATTGGCGATTTACAACAATTAGCTCCAGTGGTAAAACCAAATGAATGGAGTTTACTCAGAAATTATTACGAAACTGTCTATTTTTTTAGCTCTAAAGCCTTTCTAGAGGCCAATGTTGTTTCTATTGAATTAAAACATATCTATAGACAAAAAAATAAAGATTTTATCACAATTTTAAATGAAATTAGAAGTGATAAATTATCAGAAGCATCAACTAAGATTTTAAATAAAAGATATAATCCAAGCTTTTCTCCAAAAAATGATGATGGCTATATCACTTTAACCACTCATAACAGAAGAGCAAACACTATCAACCAATCTGAACTCAATAAACTCCATAATAAAAACTTCTTTTTTGATGCAAAAGTTACAGGAAAGTTCAGTGAAAATTCTTACCCCAATGATGAAAGATTAGCTTTAAAGATTGGAGCGCAAGTCATGTTTATTAAAAATGATTCGTCACCAGAAAAAAGATATTTTAACGGAAAAATAGGAATTGTAACAGATATTACGAAAGAAAATGTAACCGTTAAATGCCCAAATGAGGTAGAAGAAATTGTTACAGAGAGAGAAATGTGGGACAATGTAAATTATTCTATTAATGAAGAAACCAAAGAAATAAAAGAGGATATCATTGGTTCATTTAAACAAATTCCTTTAAGATTGGCTTGGGCAATTACCATTCACAAAAGTCAAGGATTAACTTTTAATAAAGCTATTATTGATGCAGAAGCTTCTTTTGCGCACGGACAAACCTATGTAGCGTTAAGCAGGTGCACGTCTTTGGATGGTTTAGTTTTAAAAACACCAATTACCAGCAGCGCTATAATAAATGATACAACTGTAACTGAGTTTACAGAAGGTGTTGAAGAAAATCATCCTGATGAAAGTGTATTAAATACATCCGAAAAAGAATTCCAACTCAATTTAATTTCAGAAGTATTTAATTATAGCCATTTATTATACCCCGCAACACGTTTAATTGATATATTCTACAAAAATAAAAGCTCTATAAAAGGAGATATAATTGACCATTTACAAACCATAAAGGATGATGGAATTGTAGCTTTAATGAAAGTTTCTAACGGGTTTAAAATTCAGTTAAGTGCAATTTCAGAAGATAACATACTTCCTGAAAATAGTACGTTAGTTCAAGATCGTTTTATAAAAGGAGTAGATTATTTCTTATCAAAAACCATTACTAATATTACACAACCACTATCTAAAGTTTCATTTTTTTCAGATAATAAAGCCGTAAAAAAAGACTTTACAAAACAATTTGACAATTTACAGGAAAAACTATCAGAAAAAGTTTTTGTGCTAAAAAAAATGACAGAAAGTTTTAAAGCGCAAGAATATTTACAAGTAAGAGCTAATGCTGTTTTACAAAAAACAGCACCTAAAAAAAAGGAAAAATTATCCACCAGAAAAGATCCTTTATTGGCTTTAAAATTAAGAGAATTACGAGATGAAATAAGAATTTCTGAAAATATCCCTGCTTTTCAAATATTTACTCAAGAAACACTGTATGCTATTTGTGATGCTTTGCCACGATCTGAAAAAGAGCTCTTAAAAGTAAATGGGATGGGTAAAATACGTGTAAAAAAATATGGAAGTGAAATTCTAGAAATTCTAGAAATTTATTGCAAAGCAAACGGTATTGATAAATTTAACAAACAAAAGAAAGAAGATAAAAAATCGACCAAACAAATTACATTAGAATTATTCAAAACAGGATTATCTCCTAAAGAAATCGCTAAAGAACGCAGTTTAACATTAAATACTATTCAAAGCCATTTAATGACATTTATACCAATTGGTGATGTGGATATTTTAGAATTGATAGCACTAAAACGTTATAAAAAAATTATTAACCAAATTGAAGCTGTAGAATTTAAAAACCTCACAGAGTTGAAAGAAAAAGTAGATAAATCTTTTACTTTTATGGAATTGCGTATGGTGCTATTATCTATGGAAAAATAATTTTTTTAGGTCAAGAAAGCTATCTGTTAAGCAGTAACTTCAATTAATTTATTTCTGTAAGCGGTTAATAATTTTGATTTTGAAATAAAACCTATGTAAATATTCCCTTTAATAACTGGTAAATTCCAAGCGCCACTTTCTTTAAATTTTCGCATTACTTTAGTTACAGAATCATCATATTGAATCGTTTCTGGAGCTACTTTCATAACGGTTTCTACACGAACACTTTGATACATTTCTGAATCAAACATTATTGGTCGAATGTCGTCTAACAAAACAATACCCAAAAAATGATGTTTTTCATCTATCACAGGAAAAATATTTCTTGTAGATTTTGCTACTGCTTTTTTTAGCATATCACCCAATAACATATCTGGATGTACTACTTTAAAATTAGTTTCAATTAATTGACTAATTTGCATCATCATTAACACATTTTTATCCTTATTATGTGTAATTAATTCTCCTCTTTGAGCTAGTTTATAGGTATAAATTGAATTTGAAATAAAGTACTTGGTAAAAGCAAAAGAAATGGCTGCCACTAACATTAATGGCACAAATAAATCATAACCTCCGGTAATTTCTGCAATTAAAAAAATGGCTGTTAAAGGTGCGTGTAAAACACCGGCCATTAAACCTGTCATGCCAATTAACGTAAAATTAGCCTCAGAAACTTGAAAACCCAAACCCAAGTTATTAATGATTTTAGCAAAGGCATTTCCTAACGCACTTCCCATAACCAAAGTAGGAATAAAAATTCCTCCAACACCTCCAGCAGCAAAAGTTGTACTCATGGCTATTGCCTTAAAAAAAGTAATTAATAATAGCAGCATAATTACAATCCAAATATTGGTTTCATTAAAAGAAAACGGTGTGTTTCCAATAGCTTCAATATGATTTCCTTTTAGCAAATTATTTATTAATCCATAACCTTCACCATATAAAGAAGGCATCAAAAATAAAATAAAACCAATAACAAGACTGCCAATTATTAAACGCGTAAAACGCTTTTCAAAGCGATGAAAAAACTTACGAATAGAAAAGTAAATGAATGAAAAATATACAGAGACTATTCCTGTAAAAACTCCAAATATAACATAAAAACCAATGTCATTTATTTGAAATTTATCGTTCAATTCAAAACCCAATAGTACATCTGTACCTAAAAAAAGATAAGAAGTTATTATAGCTGCCACAGAAGCCAATAAAAGCGGCACGAGTGACACAAATGCAATATCTAAACTAAATACTTCTAAAGCAAAAACAATCCCTGCAATTGGCGCTTTAAACATAGAGGACATTGCTCCTGCAGTTGCGCAACCAATTAATAGCATTCTGGTTTTGGTATTCATGTGGAATAACTGAGAAGTGTAAGAAGCCAAAGCTGTTCCTGCACTTACTGCTGGCCCCTGCAACCCAACAGAACCTCCAAAACCGACTGTAATTGGTGCTGTAATTAAAGAAGCAAAAATATTATATTTTGGTATGATTCCTTTTCGTTTAGAAATGGCATAAAGTGTTGTTGAAATACCGTGACCAATATGTTTTTTTAACCATTTTTTTTTGATTATTGTTACAACAAACAAGCCAATAATAGGAAAAATAAAATATAAAGAGTTTTGAAATTTTTTAAAAAAATCGATGGATAAAAGTAATTGAATATAGTGTGTGAAATTTTTAAGTAAAACTGTTCCTATTCCTGCTAAAAAACCCACTAAAATACTTAATACATAAACAAACTGACGCTCAGAGATATTTTTATATCTCCAGAGTAAAATGCGTTTTAAATATTTGTTTTTTGTTGGCATTTTTTAAGATTATTATTGCAATTCAAGCCTTTCACTTGGTGCTGCATTCTATTAATTCTAAATATAGATTACTTCTTAATTCTTCTTAGTAAAGATGATTTTCTATTTTGTTGATAAAATATCAGTACCTAAATATTTATCATCTTTATTGTAATACCAAACTCTCTTTTTTGGCATTTTTACACCATTAATAATTTCTAAACCTGATAATAAAATATACTCTCCACTATCTTTGGCTTCTTTAAAAAATTGATACACCTCCATAGCATAGGTTTTTGGGTTGAAATAAAAATACCAAGTATCTTTCCCTATTTCTTTGTTATAAGTTACTTTCAAAATAAGATACTCCTTCCCTTTAAAATTTCCTTTTTCCACTTTTTGATGAATAATTGTGCCGTCATCTTTCAACTTCATGGGTAAACCATATAAATACGTATAGTAATTTTTGTAAAGATTTGCTCTTTCTTTATTTAAATTATATTTCTTTTTTATTTCCTCTGGTGGATTTTCATCACCATTAAAACTGGTTTTAAACTCATTTTTTGAGAGCGTAAAGTTTGTAATTATTGTATCTCTTTTAGCAGTGACAGAAAAATATTCTTTAGGTAAATTAATCTTGATTTCACTTTTTCTCAGAGCATTTTTTGGAGTTTCCATCGTTACTAGTAATTCTCCTTGAAAAGTTGCCCAATTGTTATTTGGATCATGAAATTGAATTGCTTTATCTAATAATTCTTTACCAGTGATTTCTTGTGAAAATGAAATAATTGATGAAAAAAGCAATAAAAGTGTGGTTAGATTTTTCATACATTAAAGGTAAAAAAAAATCCTGCTTTCGCAGGATTTTAAAATTTATTCTTGAATATCTAGTTTCAAACTTAATTCTTTTAGCTGATCGTCATCAATAAATGCAGGTGCATCAATCATAACATCTCTACCCGAGTTATTTTTAGGAAATGCAATAAAATCTCGAATAGTTTCTTGTCCTCCTAAAATAGCAACCAACCTATCTAAACCAAAAGCCAAACCTCCATGAGGAGGTGCTCCATACTCAAAAGCATCCATTAAGAAACCAAATTGAGCTTTTGCTTCTTCTTCAGAAAAACCTAAATGTTTTAACATGGTTGCTTGAATTTGTTTATCATGAATTCTAATAGAACCTCCTCCAATTTCATTTCCATTTAAAACCAAATCATACGCATTTGCTTTTACTTCTCCAGGTTTAGAATCTAATAATTCTAACTGACCAGGTTTTGGTGATGTAAATGGATGGTGCATTGCATGATAATGACCCGTTTCTTCATCTAACTCTAACAATGGGAAATCAATTACCCAAAGTGGAGCAAACACTTTTGGGTCTCTTAACCCTAATCGCTCTGCCAATTCCATACGTAATGCAGACATTTGTGCTCTTACTTTATTAGTTTCACCAGATAAAACACAAACTAAATCACCAGGTTTTGCCCCTGTAACCTCAGCCCATTTTGCTAAATCTTCTTGATTGTAAAATTTATCAACAGAACTTTTAAAAGTACCGTCTTCATTAACTCTGCAATAAATCATCCCTAAGGCACCTACTTGTGGTCTTTTAACCCATTTAATTAGGTTGTCAATTTCTTTTCTAGTATACTTATTGCCTCCAGGAACAGCAATACCAATTACCAATTCTGCGTTGTTGAAAACTCCAAAATCTTTATGTTGAGTTACTGCATTTAAGTCGCCAAATTCCATTCCAAAACGAATATCTGGTTTATCATTTCCATACAAACGCATAGCATCATCAAACAACATTCTTGGGAATTTATCGACCTCTACATTATTAATTTCTTTTAATAAGTGACGTGTTAATCCTTCAAAAATATTTAAGATATCTTCTTGCTCAACAAACGCCATTTCACAGTCAATTTGTGTAAATTCTGGTTGTCTGTCAGCACGTAAATCTTCGTCTCTAAAACATTTTACAATTTGGAAATATTTATCCATTCCACCAACCATTAATAGTTGTTTGAAGGTTTGTGGACTTTGTGGTAATGCATAAAACTGCCCTTCATTCATTCTAGAAGGAACTACAAAATCTCTTGCGCCTTCTGGCGTAGATTTTATTAAATATGGAGTTTCTACTTCTATAAATTCTTGATCAGACAAGTATTTACGAACTTCCATTGCTACTTTATGACGAAAAATCAAACTATCTTTTACTGGATTTCTTCTAATGTCCAAATATCTATATTTCATTCGGATATCTTCTCCACCATCAGTTTCATCTTCAATAGTAAAAGGTGGTAATTTGGCTTCATTTAAAATTGTCATTTCAGACACTAAAACTTCAATTTCTCCAGTAGGAATATTTTTGTTTTTAGATTCTCGCTCAATCACAGTTCCTTTAACTTGAATCACAAATTCTCTACCTAGAGATTTTGCTTTTTCCATCATTTCTTTTGGAGTGCGCTCTTCATCAAAAATTAATTGCGTAATTCCATATCGGTCTCTTAAATCAACCCAAATCATAAAGCCTTTATCACGACTTTTTTGAACCCAACCAGACAATGTTACTTCTGAATTAATGTGTGATGCTCTTAATTGACCACAAGAATGACTTCTGTACATTTCATCTAAAATTTAGGGGACAAAATTAATCAAATTTAAAAGAAATCCGAATAGTTTTATAAGTTGATTTATAACAGTAATTTATTTGTAAATTTGATATTATGAGCGTAATTAATATTCAAAAAAAATTTAACTTATTTCAAGATCACTGGTCGCCAAAGAAAATTGGAGAATTAAATGGACAGCAAATTTTATTGGCAAAAATAAAAGGAGAATTCATTTTTCATAAACATGAAAATGAAGATGAGTTATTTTTAGTAAAAAAGGGGGTTTTAGAAATGCATCTGCGTGATGAAATTATCACTATAAATGAAGGTGAATTTTATATTGTACAAAAAGGAATAGAGCACAAACCTGTTGCTAAAGAGGAAGTGCATATATTATTGTTTGAACCGCTTTCTATAAAACATACTGGAAACGTTGTTGCAGATATTACTGTGGAAACCTACGAATCTATTTAGAATGAACTGCTTTTGCTAGCAAAACTCCTTTACATTTTTTTAAATCAAAAGATTTTTCTCTTATAATAGAAAATAAAGCTACGATTAATGAGGTAGAAATTACTAATTTTGAAACGTTATCAATAAGATAAAAAATGAGTAAACTGTATTTAGTGCCCACACCTATCGGTAACTTAGAAGATATGACTTTTAGAGCAATCCGAGTTCTAAAAGAAGTCGATTTTATTTTAGCAGAAGACACGCGTACAAGTGGAAAACTGCTGAAACATTTTGAAATTAATACGCATATGCATAGTCATCATATGCACAATGAACACAAATCTGTAGAAGGAATTTTAAATAGAATAAAAAGTGGAGAAACTTGCGCAGTTATTTCTGATGCAGGTACACCTGCAATTTCTGATCCTGGATTTTTATTGACAAGAGCTTGTGTAGATAATAATATTGATGTGGAGTGTTTACCTGGCGCAACTGCTTTTGTACCTGCTTTGGTAAATTCTGGTTTACCTAATGATAAATTTGTTTTTGAAGGTTTTTTACCTGTAAAAAAGGGAAGACAAACACGCTTAAAAATTCTAGCAGAGGAAACCAGAACTATGATTTTTTATGAATCTCCCCATAAACTTTTAAAAACATTAGGAAATTTTGTGGAATATTTTGGAGCTAGTAGAAAAATTTCTGTTTCTAGAGAATTGACAAAACTTTTTGAAGAAACCAAAAGAGGAACTGCCAAAGAAGTTTTAGAATATTACACCAATAAACCCGCCAAAGGTGAAATAGTTATTGTTGTTCAAGGTGCAAAATAAAATTCCATCTTAACTATTATTTTAAAGGCAGTCCTAAAACATATTTAATTATTCTAATCTATTTTTCAATTTAAAGCAAACTAACGTTTGTGCATTATTTTATATGTAATGGCAGAGTCTGACAATTTTTTTGATAAAGTTTACGTTGTTGCTCGTAAAATTCCTTTTGGCAGAGTAACCAGTTATGGAGCCATTGCCACCTATTTAGGTGCTGCAAGATCTGCAAGAATGGTTGGCTGGGCCATGAATAACTCGCATACTCAAAAAGAGGAAGTTCCTGCACACAGAGTGGTTAATAAAAAAGGATTACTAACAGGTAA
This sequence comes from uncultured Polaribacter sp., assembly GCA_913020555.1. Taxonomy (GTDB): domain Bacteria; phylum Bacteroidota; class Bacteroidia; order Flavobacteriales; family Flavobacteriaceae; genus Polaribacter. The sequence continues at coordinate 82,441 of CAJWAC010000001.1, forward strand.
ACATCACTTTAAGGGCACAAATTTAATGCAACAACTTTTAGAAAATGAAGGTATAAGAGTAGTTGACAATCAAATTCAAGATTTAGAACAAGTTTTTTGGAACCCATCAAAAGAATTGTACTAGAATTCTCTTGCATTATTATTCTAATAATTACACAAATTAGAATTCAAAAAACACCATAATCTTCAACTATTCACACATAAGTAAACACAATTTGTTAGCTTTATTTTATGACATCTAAGCCTTATCTTTGCAGTACAATTAAAGGACAAAAAAGTCTTACAGTTATTTACCTAAAATATAATTTTTAGAGTCTAAAAGCTAAATATGAGTTTTAAAAAACAAGATATATACAAAGCGCTAGAAACAATTACTGCTCCTGGAGAAGGTAAAAGTTTAGTAGAAAATAACAATGTTAAAAATGTAGTTATTTTTGGCAATGAAGTTAATGTAGATGTTACCATCAGTAATCCTACCTTACAAGCGAAAAAGAAAGTTGAAGCTGAAATTACCAAGGCTATTAAAACTAAGGTTGATAAAGAAATTGAAGTAAAAATCAATTTAAAAGTAGAAAAAGCAGCACCGAAAGAAGATCCAAATTTAATACGCGGTAAAGAAATTCCGAATATTAAAAACATTATTGCTGTAGCTTCTGGAAAAGGAGGAGTGGGTAAATCTACTGTAACCTCTAATCTTGCAGTTTCATTATCAAAAATGGGGTTTAGTGTTGGTGTTTTAGATGCAGATATTTATGGTCCTTCACAACATATCATGTTTGATGTTGAAAAAGAAAAGCCGATTTCTGTAAATATAGATGGCAGATCTAAAATGAAACCTATAGAAAATTATGGTGTAAAATTATTATCATTAGGTTTTTTTACAAGTCCAGATCAAGCTGTAATTTGGCGAGGTCCAATGGCTTCTAAAGCTTTAAAACAATTGATATTTGATGGTGCTTGGGGAGAGTTAGATTTCCTATTAATAGATTTACCTCCAGGAACTGGAGATGTGCACTTATCTATAGTACAAGCTTTACCAATTAATGGCGCTGTGGTTGTTTCAACTCCGCAAAATATTGCGCTAGCAGATGCTAAAAAAGGAGTTGCAATGTTTCAGCAAGACAGTATAAAAGTTCCTGTTTTAGGAATCGTAGAAAATATGTCGTACTTTTCGCCAGAAGAATTGCCAAACAACAAATATTATATCTTCGGGCAAGATGGTGCTAAAAATTTAGCGCAAGACATCAATACTAAATTTTTAGGTGAAATTCCTTTAGTACAAAGTATTCGTGAAGCTGGAGATGTTGGGCATCCGGTAGCCTTACAAAATGGTACTGCTTTAGAAAAAGCATTTGAAGATATTACTAAAGAAATGGTATCTCAATTATTAAGAAGAAATGAAAATTTACCGCCAACAGAAGTTGTTAGAATTACAACAATGAGCGGTTGCAGTGCAGTAAAAAATTAAATTATGACAGCAGAAGAAACACATATTAATATAGAGAAAGCATTAGACGAAATTCGTCCTTTTTTAATAAGCGATGGAGGTAATATAAAGTTACTTTCTGTAGAAGACACTACTGTAAAAGTGCAATTAGAAGGCGCTTGTACAGGATGTTCTGTAAACCAAATGACCTTAAAAAATGGTGTAGAAGCAACTATAAAAAAATACGCACCACAAATTGAAGAGGTTATAAATGTAGCTTAATTTAAAATAATTTGGGCGTTACTTTATGCAGCAAACAAGCTGCATTAAAGTCAGGCTTTCAGCACTCGCTTTTTTAACTTTTCAAGTTAAAAAGAGCTCACACAAATGCTTCAATCCTTAACGCACATTCCAATCTTGAAAATTTTATCAAAATGATAAAAACAGATATCTTAATTATTGGTGCAGGACCAACAGGTTTATTCACCGTTTTTGAAGCAGGTTTATTAAAACTGCGTTGTCATTTAATAGATGCTTTACCACAAGCAGGAGGACAGTGTTCAGAAATTTATCCTAAAAAACCTATTTATGATATTCCTGCATATCCAGAAATTTTAGCTGGAGATTTAACAGATAAACTTATGGAACAAATTAAACAATTTGAACCGGGTTTTACGTTAGGAGAAAGAGCGGATACTATTAATAAACAAGACGATGGTTCTTTTATAGTTACAACTAATAAAGGCACAAAACATCATGCTAAAATTGTTGCTATTGCTGGTGGTTTAGGTTCTTTTGAGCCAAGGAAACCACCTATCCCTAATATCTCCAATTTTGAAGATAATGGAGTGGAATACATAATTCGAGATCCTGAGTTTTATCTAAATAAAAAAGTTGTTATTTCGGGTGGTGGAGATTCTGCTTTAGATTGGTCTATTTTCTTAACAAACATTGCTTCTTCAGTTACCTTAATCCACAGAAGAAATGAATTTAGAGGTGCTTTAGATTCTGTTGACAAAGTACAAGAACTAAAAAATGAAGGTAAAATAACCTTGATTACGCCTGCAGAAGTTAAAGGAATTGTGGGAACTGAAAAAGTAGAAGGAGTCTCGATAGTTAAAAAAGGAGAAGATCCTGTTGTTATTGAAACAGATCATTTTATTCCACTTTTTGGATTATCACCTAAATTAGGACCCATTTCAAATTGGGGATTAGAGATAGAAAAAAATGCTATAAAAGTAAACAATGCCTTAGATTATCAAACTAATATACCAGGAATCTATGCAATAGGAGATGTTAACACGTATCCAGGAAAATTAAAGTTAATTTTATGTGGTTTCCATGAAGCAACTTTAATGTGCCAAAGTGCTTACAAACGTATTTATCCAGATAAAAAATATGTTATGAAATATACCACTGTTGGCGGTGTAGAGGGTTTTGATGGAACTAAAAAAGAAGCACCAAAAGCGGTCATTAAAAAGATTGAGTAAATTTAGTGTGAATAAAGAAAAAAAATTTTATATAAGCTAAAATTATGGTTGCTTTAAATACAATTCATTTTAAGCCTTATGAGTATGGTTTAGATTTGAGCGCTCTATTAGTATTTGCTTTTGGCTCTTTGGTAATGATCTTGGTCTTACTTTTTTACTACAATAGAATCCCAAAAAGCAACACTCCAAAAGATAAATTACAATCTCCAATTTATCAATCAAAAGATCTTTTATTACAAACCAAACCTGAAGATGTCTACCTTTTACTACCTGACAAAACAAACTCTATTTTGGCCAAGGCTTTTATTTTCATTATCATTTTTGTAGTTGCATTTACTCCATTATATCAGCTTTTAGGAGTTGAATATTTTGTGTAAATTTATTTTACTCTGCTCACTGTTAATCCGTCTCTAATAGGTAACAAAACGGTTTCTATGCGATTATCTGTGCTTAATAACTTATTGTATTCTAAAAGTATTCTAGTGTCGTTATCTTTTGGATTCAAAGGCTCTATAACTTTTCCACTCCAAAGTACATTGTCTGACAAAATTATACCTCCAACATTCATTTTCTGAATAATCAAATGAAAATAATTAATATAATTAGATTTATCAGCGTCAATAAAAACCAAGTCAAATTTTTTATCAATATTTGGAATTATCTTGGTAGCGTCTCCTACAAATTGTTGGAGTTGATTTCTGTATCCTGATTTTTCGAAATACTTGTTTTGTAGTGTTTCTAATTCTTCGTTTTTATCAATAGTAATAAGATTTCCTTTTTCTTGTAAACCTTCTGCTAAGCATAAAGCAGAATAACCTGTATAAGTGCCTATTTCCAAGATGTTTTTAGGGTTTACTAATTTGGATATCATAGACAACAATCTTCCTTGAAAAGCGCCACTTAGCATTCTGGGATTTAAGACTTTTTGCCAAGTTTCTCTGCTTAATTCTTTTAACAATTTTGGCTCTTGTTGTGAATGGCTTACAACATAATCGTCTATTTTATCTGGTAAGAAGTTCATATCATTTAAATTAATTCCACAAAGCATTTTAAAAACTCTCAGAAACAGACTATAATATAAGAAACGGAACTTATATTTCTATAGCTTCCGTTTCGTAATAAAAAAATAAAAATACATTTTAATTATTTAGGATTTCCATTTGCTTTTTTAAAGCTGCTTTATCTTCTTCATTCATACAATGCTTAATACTATTACAACTTTTTGAATGAACTCTAAAAATTTTAGTTAATCTAACATTCTGTTTTGTATATTTCCTGCAGATTTTACATCGAATAAAATGAATATTTAATTTAATTTTTTCTAACAATGTAGCTTCTCCATATTGGTTTTTATCACAAATGGTAGTCGCTTCATCGCAGGTAATTACAAAGTTTTTAAACATCTATTAATTATTAAACCAGTTATCTTCCATACATTTTCTTAATTGTGTTCTAGCTCTATGAACGATAACCCATAAATTTGACGATGTAATATCTAACTCCTTACAAATTTCTTCAGTTTCAAATTCTTGAATGGTTTTCATTCTAAAAACCATTCCATATTTATGAGGTAAATTATCTATACAATCTTCTATTTGGCTTCTTAATTCTTCAGTTTCAATGTCTTTTTCTGAAGCATTGTCCCAACTTTGTGGCACCCGTTCTTCTAACCAATTTCCTTCATTTTCACCATCATTATAAAAATTCATTCTAACTTCTGCTTGTCCTTTTTTAGAATTTATTTTTCTATAATGATCTATAACTTTTCTTTTTAAAATAGAAATTAACCAAGTTCTTTCCGTTGATTTCCCTTGAAAATTTTTAGCAGATTTAAGACCTGCAAAAAACGTTTCCTGTACTAAATCTTTAGCAATATCGTTATCGTTAACACGAACAACAGCATAATTATAAAGATAATCTGCGTATTTATCTATCCAGGTATTAGGTTCTAAAAGAATTTCTTTTTGAGACATTGTAACTTTTAATTAATCAAATATAGTATATTTTTATTTTATTAATTCACCAATTTATAGTCAAAAAACATCAACTATACAAAAGATTTCTAACGACTAAGACCTTAAGGCACGAAGAAATATTTGCTCTACTCTTACAAAACTCTTCAGTAATAAATAAGCTTTTTATTTTATGACAAATCGTACAATAATATCCAATTATTTACTTCGCTAAAAATCTTTATTAATTTGTTACTTTTACCAAAGTTAAAAATCTAAAATATGTCAGTAGCAAAAAAACAATACAAAAGAATTACTGTGAAATCTTTGGTTGAAATGAAAGCAAATGGAGAAAAAATATCCATGTTAACCGCTTATGATTACACTATGGCTAAAATTTTAGATAGTGCAGGTGTAGATGTACTTTTAGTAGGTGATTCTGCAAGTAATGTAATGGCTGGCCATGAAACTACTTTACCAATTACATTAGATCAAATGATTTATCATGCAAGCTCAGTAGTAAGAGCTATTCATCGTTGTTTGGTTGTGGTAGATTTACCTTTTGGAAGTTACCAATCAGATCCAAAAGAAGCTTTACGCTCTGCCATAAGAATTATGAAAGAAAGCGGAGGACATTCTATAAAATTAGAAGGTGGTAAAGAGGTTAAAGAGTCTATTAAACGTATTTTAAACGCCGGTATTCCTGTAATGGGCCATTTAGGACTGACTCCTCAATCTATCTATAAGTTTGGCACTTACACAGTTAGGGCAAAAGAAGAAGAAGAAGCTGAAAAATTAATGCAAGACGCTTTAATGTTAGAAAGAATAGGTTGTTTTGCAATTGTTTTAGAAAAAGTACCCGCAAAGTTAGCACAAAAAGTAGCAAAAGCGTTAACCATACCTGTAATAGGAATTGGTGCAGGAAATGGTGTTGACGGGCAGGTTTTAGTTACTCACGACATGGTGGGTATGACGCATGAATTTAATCCAAGATTTTTACGCAGATATTTAGATTTATATGCTGATATGACTGGTGCTTTTAAAAATTATGTAAATGATGTTAAGTCTGGCGATTTTCCCAGCGATAAGGAACAATATTAGTTTCATTTTTTCATTCCAAAATCCTAATTTTTGAAAATATTACACTTAGATAAAAATCACGAATTATTAATCAACCAATTAAATGATTTAGGTTTTACAAATGATGAGGATTACACTTCATCAAAAGAAAAAATAGCAGCTAAAATTCATTTATATGATGGTTTTATAATCAGAAGTCGTTTTAAAATTGATAAAACGTTTTTAGACAAAGCAACAAATCTGAAATTTATTGGTAGAGTTGGCGCTGGTTTAGAAAATATTGATTGCGACTGTGCTAAATCTAAAAATATTAAATTAATTTCAGCTCCAGAAGGTAATAGAAATGCGGTTGGAGAACATTCCTTGGGCTTATTGTTATCACTTTTTAATAAATTAAATAAAGCTGACAAAGAGGTAAGAAAAGGAAAATGGATGCGTGAAGACAACAGAGGAATTGAACTCGATGGGAAAACAATCGGTTTAATTGGATATGGAAATATGGGGAAAGCTTTTGCAAAAAAACTTAGAGGTTTTGATGTTAAAGTTCTCTGTTATGATAAAAAACCGAATGTAGGTGATGAAAATTGTAAACAAGTTTCTCTTCAAACTTTGCAGCAAAACACCGATATTTTAAGTCTTCATACTCCGCAAACTGAAGATACAAAACAGATGGTAAATGCTAATTTTATCAATAGATTTAGTAAAGAATTTTGGTTGATAAACACAGCGCGTGGAACGTCTGTAGTAACCAAAGACTTAGTTAAATCTTTAAAATCTGGTAAAGTTTTAGGAGCTGGCCTTGATGTTTTAGAATACGAAAAATCTTCTTTTGAAAACTTATTTTCTAATAATAAAATGCCTGAAGCTTTTAAATACTTAATTAATGCTGATAATGTTATTTTATCTCCTCACGTTGCTGGATGGACAATTGAAAGTAAAAAAAAGTTAGCACAAACTATCGTTGATAAGATTAAAGATATATTTAGTTAATTTTTATACAATTAATCTTAAATTTAGAACACATAAGTTTACAATTAGTTGCCTAAAATTTGATGAAAAATAATTCTATTCTATATATATTACTGATAGTCGGAATTGTCCCCGCAACTTATTTATTTAGCATAACTCTATTGTTTTTATATTTGTTTATAACCGACAGAAATATAGGGTTCAGTGAAATAATTATGATTTTTTGTTTTCTATGCGGAATTTGCGGATACATTGGATTAATAACGACCTTAAAAGGATTACATAAAACAAAACATATACAGAAATCGATATTTCTTACACTCGGTTTAATTGGATTTGTAATTTTTGTGAATTATAGCGGGATGAATAATTTTTGGAAATGGGTTCTATATTTTGAGGAACCAGATGAATGGTTAATAATAATGTTACCTTTAATCGTAAGCGGAATATTTTTGGTATTGATTTCGAACGATTTTATAAAACAAAGAAAAAAACTATAGGCAACAACATACATAGTTTATTGCTTACTTTACTTAATCAAACCGCCCTAATGTAAAAGACTCATACTTTATATTTCTTTTTGCTATTTTTACACAGTAATCCATCACACAAATACGATATTTAAAATAGAATTTATAAAAATCTTAAAAAACAACATAATGAAACTACTATCCAATCATCCAACAGAAGTGTTAATACTTTTTTTTCTAATTGTAACTTTTTTACAATCAGGAATTGATAAATTATTAGATTGGAAGGGAAATGTTGGTTTTATTACTGACCATTTTAAAAATTCTCCTCTCAAAAATAGTGTGCCAATTTTATTAGCGGTAATCACAATAATGGAAATCGTTGCAAGTCTTTCAATGATTTTTGGAGTGTATCAATTATATACATCAGAAGTAAAAGAAATTTCTTTAATTGGAATAGAGCTCTCTGCTATTACTTTAATTTTTTTACTGATAGGGCAACGGTTAGCCAAAGATTATGCGGGAGCAATGAGCTTAGCAGTCTATTTTGTAATATCAGTTATTGGTGTTTACTTATTAAATAATTAAAAACTATTACTTTTAAAATATTAATAACCATAAACTATAACGAAGCGATTCAAAATATCCTTTCTAAAGAGCTATCTTTTTTCGGCTTACAGTTATATAATTTACAAATTAAAAAGAGCTAATATGCGTTTAAAAAGGTTTTTTAACTTTTTTTAAGCACGTAAATCAAAGAAGAATATTGTTTTGACTTAGTTGCCTTGATGTTTGATACAAATCCTCTATAAAAAGCTGAAATGGGTTTCATCCGTCCGTATTTATATTTCTCACTTAACAAAGAAACATAATACGCATCAAACTTCATAGGAAGTGTTTTTTCAACCTTTAAATTAACCGTAGCAAATAATTTTGAAATTGAAGTTTCTGAAAAATGCCATAAATGTCTAGGAACATCAAAAGCAGCCCAAAATTTATTATAATATTTAGCATCATAGCTTTTATAATTTGGTACAGCAATAATTAATTTTCCATTTTTAGTAATTAATTTTTCTAATATTGAAATATATTCCTCTAAATTTTCTACATGCTCTAATACATGCCAAAGTGTAATTATTTCAAACTTTTGATTGGTGAATTGTGATAAATCTTTATGAAGTAAAACTCCTTTCTTAGCAGCAATACTTCTTGCACCCGTATCAGGTTCTGTTCCAAAAACATTCCAAGAATTTACCTTACAAAATTTTAGAAAATCACCCGTTCCTGCACCAACATCTAATATGTTTCTTTCTGGTCTAGAAATACTGTTTTGATCGAGTAAACATTCATTGATTAATCTCAATTTTCTTTTTAGGGTAATATTTTTTACTGCTTGATATATTTTATCAAAAAATGTTCTTTTCGAATCTGTATGAGAAATATAATCCTCACTTTTATAATATTTAGAGAGGTCTTCAGGAACAGGAGTTGTAACTAACATTTCATATTCCTTGTTAAACATTAACTCATAATTTTCATCAGAAACAGTATAATCTTTGCACTTTAAATAAGGCTTTAGATTACTGTAAAAAGCTGTTTTTTTAATCATGTAAGCTGGACTGTTCCACGAGGAACATTTGAATTTTTTTAAATTAATTATCTACCCATATAAACCAATAATACAGAAATATCACTTGGCGAAACCCCACTTATTCTACTAGCTTGAGAAATTGAAGTTGGCTGAATTTTAGTAAGTTTCTCTCGAGCTTCGTACGATAAAGATTTTACTTTTTGATAATTAAAAAGCGAAGGAATTTTTACATTTTCTAATCTATTTAATTTATCTGCATTACTTTTTTCTTTGGCAATGTATCCAGAATACTTAAGGTGAATTTCTGCCTGTTCAATAACTTCCTTACCTATGTGATTATCTTCTAAAAACGAGTTTAATTTCTCTAGTCCTTCAAAATCAGCAAAAGATAATTGCGGCCTTGCGGCTATTTTAAACAATTTCATAGATTGATTAACTAACGCTAAATTCTTAGATTCTAGAATAGGATTAATCTCCTCTTTTCGGACGCTAGTCTTTTCCAAAAATTTAATCAATAGGTCTGTTTTTTCCTGTTTTTCTAAAACTCTTTTCATTCGGTCTTCAGAAGCAAGACCAATCTCAAAACCTTTTTTAGTTAAACGCAAATCGGCATTATCTTGCCTCAATAATGTTCTATATTCCGCTCTTGAAGTAAACATCCTGTATGGCTCTTCTGTCCCTTTCGTAATTAAATCATCGATTAAAACTCCTATATAAGCTTCGTTCCTTTTTAGAATAAAAGGTTTCTTTTCCTGAACTTTTAAAGCTGCATTAACACCTGCCATTAACCCTTGAGCACCTGCCTCCTCATAACCCGTTGTTCCATTAATTTGACCTGCGAAAAATAAATTTTCAATCAACTTTGTTTCTAAAGAATGTTTTAATTGAGTTGGTGGAAAATAATCATATTCAATTGCATATCCGTATCGAAAAAACTTTACGTTTTCAAAACCTTCAATGGCTCTGATTGCTTTATCTTGAATGTCTTCTGGTAATGATGTTGAAAATCCATTTACATACATTTCACATGTTGTCCAACCTTCAGGCTCTACAAAAATTTGATGCCTTTCTTTGGTCGCAAAACGATCTACTTTATCTTCCACAGAAGGACAATATCTTGGGCCAGTTGACTTAATTCTTCCGTTAAACATTGGAGACCTTTCAAAACCTTCCTTTAATAAATCATGTACTTTTGGATTTGTATAAGTCAACCAACAAGAACGTTGTTTGGCTAGGTTTTTTGTTATCGGTAAATATGAAAATTTTTCTGTGTGTTCATCACCAGGTTGCTCTGTCATTTTTGTATAATCTAGAGATCTACCATCTACCCTTGGCGGTGTTCCTGTCTTCATTCTACCCGATTCAAAACCTCTTGCTACTAAATCTTCTGTAATACCCTTAGAAGCCCCTTCACCAACTCTTCCTCCACCAAAACTTTTGTCACCTATATGAATCAACCCGTTTAAAAAAGTACCAGCCGTAATTACAACTGTTTTTGCCTTAATTTCTAAACCAAGAGCTGTTTTAACACCTATAATTTTATCATCAGCAAATAACAGACCATTAACAGCGTCCTGATAAAAATCTAAATTCTGTGTTTGCTCTAAAATAGTTCTCCAACATTCTGCAAACTGCATTCTGTCTGACTGAGCTCTTGGACTCCACATTGCCGGCCCTTTTGATTTATTAAGCATTTTAAACTGAATTGCTGTTTTATCAGTTACAATTCCGCTATAACCACCAAGCGCGTCAATTTCTCTAATAATCTGCCCTTTTGCAATACCACCCATTGCTGGATTACAGCTCATTTGAGCAATATTCTGCAAATTCATTGTAATTAACAAAGTGTGCGCGCCCATGTTTGCAGCAGCCGCAGCAGCCTCACTTCCTGCATGACCACCACCAACTACAATAACATCATATGTTGTTGAAAATAAACTCATAATTCTTTTAGTTCCACGTGAAACTTTTATGTTAATTATTTAAAAATCAATTATTTAAACAAAATAAAGCTTGGTTTTCTTTATTTCTCATTTCCTTTTTATCATCATCAGATTTATCTTTAAAACCCATATAATGTAAAACCCCATGAATCATTACTCTGTGTAGTTCTTCCTCAAACGTAACCTTATAATCTTTAGCGTTATCGTTTATCCTATCTATAGAAATAAAAATATCTCCATTCAATAATTTCCCCAAAGTGTTATCGAAACTAATGATATCTGTTAAGGTGTCATGTTTTAGAAACTCTATATTTAGTTTATGAAGATATTCATCATCACAAAAAACATAATTGATCTCTCCTACCTCAAAACCATTTTCCTGAACGACATTCATTATCCAATCTTTAAGAATTTGCTCTTCTTTAAGAATAAAATCTGTTTCGTAATTAAATAGAATCATACTAAACCTAATTGCCATCAGAAAAATACGCTCTGACTTTCTTTTTATAATTTTGCTGCAAAGGTAATGATTGTCTATTTAAAATCTCTATTTGATTGTAAAACTGCTTTTTGAACTGTATGGCTTTTACCTTATTCCGTTGGTTTTCCGTTTTGTTCGCTGTAGATTTTCTTTTTTTATCTTTGCCTTGTTCTAAAGCAGCCTTTTCAAGTTTCAACAGCTCGTAATTTAAGTTTTGCATTTTTTGAAGAGTTCCGGAATTAAATCCTTTTTCTAAAATCTCGTTCTCTAACTCTTCCATCGACTTTAGAGCTTTCTTGGCATTTCCATTTCCTCCTGACTTTCCGTTTTCACTCTCTTTAATAGCGTTTTGTAACTCCTGCCTTAATTGAGACTGCTGTTTAAAAATCTCATATAATTCACCGTCCAAATCATCGTTAACATCCCCACCTTTTCCCTTTCTATCTCCTTCTTTTCCTCCTTTACCTTTGTTACCTTTTTCCCCTGGTTTACCTGGTTTACCTTGTGAATCCGTTTTGTTTCCATCTTTACCCTGTCCCTTTTTATCACCTTTCTGCATTCCATCTTTCATCTTTTTAGATAAACCTTCCTGTTTCTTTATCAAATCTGGTAAGCTAAAACCCTGTCCTTTCCCTTTCTTTCCTTTTCCCATTTTCATAGACATGCTATTTTGCATGCTATTTAACATATTACTCAAATAGTCAGCCAAATTATTGGTAGCTGTCATTACATAACGCTGATTAGAAATGCCGTTACTAAATCTATTTTCAGAGAAATTATACAAAGATTGATCTAAATTATAATGCGCTAAAGAAAGGTCGTCTTGAATTTTAGTAGATATTTTTGGAACACGCATTGCCAAAACATACAAGCTATCATCAATATGCTCAAAATAAGTTTTAATTTGATTTTGTTTTTTCAGGTCTTTACCAAAATCTGGATGAGATGTTGAAGTCTCGCTAAACTTATCCATTAATTGTTCTTGTTTAAAAGAAAAAATGACTAAGTTTTCAAGTATTTTACGCAAATCGTCCATGTTTTCTTCCATAGCATCTCCCTGCATTTCCATCATACCTTTTTGCATTTTGGTAGCCATTTCTTTCATCTTTTTAGATGATTGCTTTTGATTCTTTTTAGCCTCTTGCTGCTTTTGATTGTTTAAATTTTCTTCAGATATATTCAATTCTTTATCAATATCTTCCTTTTCATCTTCTACATCTGGCAATTCTATTGGTTCTTTTAATTTCTCATTATCCTTATCTAATTCTTCCAATTCTTTTTTGATGTCTTCAAACTCCTTTTTAATGCCTTTTTGAGCTTCCAAGTTATTCTTTTCACTCTTTTCTAAGTCCTTTTGTTTACCTGATAATTCTTCAATTTTATTGGCAATTTGCATTGTTTTTTGCTCAACGTAAAATCGCTTTACCATTTCTAAAGTTTTTTCTAAACTACGCTGTTGTTGTTTATTCTGTTGAGCCAATTCTTTTGCTTTTTTAACTAAATCTTCTTTATTTAGTTTGTCTGCCATTTTTTGAATTTCATCAAGCAACTTTTGTTGTTTTTCTAATTTTTTAAGTTCCTTAATACGTTCTTTTAAATCCTCTTTTTTTTCTTGTAATGATTCATCTTTTTCCACTTTTTCATCTAGATTTTCTTGCAATTTATCCGTTTGCCTTTGCATCATCTTTTTGTATTGCTCTTGACGTTTAATGAAACTTTCAACCTTTTTTTTATCATTCCAGTTAATATTCTTTTTGTTTTGTAAATCTTGCTGAATATTTTCTAATTGTTCTTGTTGCTTTTTTTGTTTTTGAATGGAATTCTCAAGATCATTAATTGTATTTCTTTGCTCCTGTAATAGTTCTTCTTCTACCTCATCATCTGTCTTTTGTCTGTAGGTGAAAATTTTACTTTTTGCTTGTTTACTTCCATTTATACCATCATTGTCAAATACCTGAAAAAATAGCTCGTAATTCACTCCTTTCTCTAAATTCAATCCATCAGGAAATTGATAGAAAAATGTCTGGATGTTTTGTTTACTAATTTGAAGATCAAAATTTTGTTTTTGTTCTGGTTTATCTTCATTATAATACACCAATCTTAATTTTCTTAATCCGTAGTCATCAGAAATTTGCCCTGCAAATTGTGCTGTTCCACGTGAAATACTATCAATATTTGAACTTACACTAATTAAGGGAAATTCGTCTTTTATAACATCTACAGAAAACTGCAAGTTCTCATAATCTTTTAAATATTTGTTTGATGAAGAGATTTGATAATTCAGTACTTTACTAATTTTCTGCTCATATTCAAAATTATCATCATCTATATTTTTAAATAATGCTCTTTTGTTTTTACTTATAAAAGTAATTTGATCTGCTTGTGAAGTCTTTACCTTCCATGTAATATTAGTACCTTCAGGAACTATTAAATTCCCTGAATTTTGAATCTTTTCGTTTCTTCTATTGAGATATCTTGGATAATTGAGCTCTAAATAAATATTATTAATAGTAGGAGTTTTAATTACCTCTATTTGATAGTTTTGAGATTGAACTCCATTTGATTCTAAATAAAAAGTAATCGGTTTTTGAACATCAGAAAATGTGTAACTAAAAGAAGCCTTACCATTACTTTGTAAATAATAATTTTGATTATCAAAAATAATATTTGCTTCATTAGGTACTACATTTCCAGCAGTTTTTATAGCAAGAGTAATTGGTTCACCTTGAATAACCTTTAGACTGTTGTTTTCTACAATAAAAGCAAAAGGAGCTGGCGGATTATAGGCTGTTCTATAATTTACAACACGTTCTAAACTATCATTAATAAAACCATTAGTCGTTGTAAACAAACTAATTACATAAACTATAATAGGTAAAACAGCATATTTTAAATACTTTTTATTCTGTTTAAAATCAATTGCTTTTGCAAAAGGGATAGGTTGTAATTCTGATGATTTTTGTCTAATACTTGCTAAAATCAAATCAGACTGATGCACATTTTCTTTAAGTTGTAAAACGTTTAATAATTTATCCTTTACTTCAGGAAAATGATTCCCAATGATTTTTGATGATGCTTCTAAAGAAATTCCTTTTCTGAAACCAATCAACTTAAAAATTGGAATAGCGATAAATTTCATCAAAAGAAATAGCTCAACAGTAATAAAAATCCAAAACAAAAAGGTTCTTGCTGTTGGTTTTAACCACAAAAAGTATTCCAAAAACAAAGTGAAAAAGAAATACAATAAACCTAATGATAGGAATAAAATAGCGCCTTTTATCAATTCATTTGTGTAATATTTTTTATAAAACTGATGTAATTTTTTCTCTATGTCTGTAAACTCGCTCATAATTAACTAATAAAAATACATCTTTTGATACTATCCTCCATAAAATAACTGTTAAAACGATTTGTAAGTATTTTACATTTTCAACAACTAATATTTTATAAAAACCTAAAAAATGAAAAATAGCATCCAATTTATAATAGTATTGATATCAATTTCAGCCTATTCACAAAGTCCTTGGACACAACCAAAAAATGGACTTTATACTCAAGTTTCATTTACAACAATACCAAATTATGATGCTATTTTTAGCAATTCAGATCAAAAATTATTTGGCACCTATTCTGACAATACTATTCAGTTTTTTGGAGAATATGGTTTGTCTGATCAAACTTCTTTAGTTATAAATCTGCCATTTAAACTAATCTCCGTAAACGATTTTAAAGATCCTACAGTAAATTGTGATGAAAATTGTGATGAAAATTACAGTAACAATTCTTTAGGAAATATTGCTTTTGGCATAAAACATAACTTTTACAAACAAAAATGGTTGCTTTCGGGACAGTTTTCTGTAGAAGCAAATACAGGTTCTTATGATTCCGTTTCTGGAATTAGAACCGGTTATGATGCTTGGTCTTTTACACCATTATTTTTGGCTGGTAAAAGCTTTGGAAAAACCTATATACAAGCATTTACTGGAGCAGACATTAGAACAAATGGATATAGTTCTAACTTTAAAATTGGTGGAGAAATCGGTAGAAAAATCAGTAAAAAAATATGGTTAATTGGTTTTCTAGATATTTCAAAATCTTTAAATAATGGTACTATTAATTTACCAACAGAAAATATACAAACCGCTCTTTATGTAAATAATCAAGAATATGGTTCATTCGGTTTCAAGGGCATTGGAGAATTTACAGAAAAATTTGGGGTTACAGCTGGTTTTGGCGGCGCCTTTTTTGGTAACAATGTTGCAAAACAAGCAGCTATAACTTTTGGAGTATACCACAAATTTTAATTATCAGATAATTTTAACAATAATTGAAAGGCCTTTTTAAAGGCTTTTTTTTATGATTAGAGTAAAGTATCTTTGCAGCTCTAAAAAACAAAAAAATGGAATCTAATGTTCGTGTTCGTTTTGCACCAAGTCCTACAGGACCTTTACATATTGGAGGTGTTAGAACAGCTTTATACAACTATTTATTTGCAAAAAAACACAACGGAACTTTTATTTTAAGAATAGAAGATACAGACCAAACACGATATGTTGCAAATGCTGAAAAGTATATTGTTGATGCCTTAAAATGGTGTAATATTCCTTTTGATGAAGGACCTCAAAAAAATGAAAAATTTGGTCCTTACAGACAATCTGAACGTAAAGATTTATACAAAAAATACGCTAATATTCTTTTAGAAAAAGGATGGGCTTATTATGCTTTTGACACTTCTGAACAGTTAGATACAGAAAGAAAAGGTCACGAAGAAAAAGGGAAAACCTTTATTTATAATTGGCATAATCGCCAAAAAGGCCGCTTGGTAAACTCTTTAATTTTATCTGAAGATGAAGTGCAAAAAAGAATTAATTCTGGAGATAAATATGTAATCCGTTTTAAAACACCACAAGATGAAGTTTTAATTTTAGAAGATGAAATTCGTGGAACAATTAAAATTGATACAAACACTTTAGATGATAAAATTTTATTTAAAAGTGATGGAATGCCAACGTATCATTTAGCAAATATTGTTGATGATCATCTTATGGAAATTTCTCATGTAATTCGTGGTGAAGAATGGCTACCTTCTCTCCCACTTCACACATTATTATATAAAGCTTTCGGTTGGTCTGCTCCAAAATTTGCACATTTACCTTTAATTTTAAAGCCTGTTGGAAAAGGAAAATTAAGCAAAAGAGACGGTGATAAATTAGGTTTTCCTGTATTTCCTTTAGCTTATAAAAATGAAGTTTCTGGAGATGTTTCACGCGGATATAAAGAAGATGGTTATTTTAACGATGCCTTTATTAATATGTTAGCTTTTTTAGGTTGGAATCCTGGAACAGAAAGAGAACTATTTTCTTTGGAAGAATTAGTGCAGGAATTTGATTTAAAAAGAGTTTCTAAATCTGGAGCAAAATTTAATCCTGATAAAACAAAATGGTTTCAGCAACAATATATGCAAACCAAGTCTGATGTTGAATTGACTGATTTATTTATTCCTATTCTGGAAGAAAAAGGAATCTCTATCGATAAAAATTATATTCAAAAAGTAATTGCATCCATAAAAGAAAGAGCAGTATTTGTTAACGATTTCTGGGCTTTGTCCTCATTCTTTTTTGTTACTCCAAGTGAATATAATGCAAAAAATGTTAAGAAAAACTGGAAAGAAGGAACTCCTGATTTAATGCAGGAACTAATTAAAGTAATTTCATTAATTGAAGATTTTTCATCAGAAAATATAGAAAAGGTTATTAAAGAATGGATTTCTAGTAAAGAAATTGGTTTTGGTAAAGTTATGCAACCACTACGCCTAAGTTTAGTTGGTAAATTAGCTGGACCTCACTTATTTGATATTATTGCGATGATTGGTAAAGAAAAAACAATTAAGAGATTAGAAAACGCAATCAAAAAATTATAAATTATGAAAAAACACATCTTTTTACTTTTAATTTTTACAAGTTTTATAACTTACAGTCAGTTTGGTGGCATGCGAAACCAACGTCAAAGACAAATGCCTCAAACTCCACAACAAGCACCAGAGCCAGATTTTAAAGTTGAAAAATATATTGGAATTATTATTTATGATATTGAAAAAGCAGCGAAAAAAACTGGTGTAAAATTGTCTTCAGATAAAGGAAAAAAGTTTTCGGGACTCTTAACTAAATACAATAAAGAAGTAAAAGATATTCGTAGAATAAATAGTTTTACTTTAAGAAGTACTAAGGAAATGGTTGAAAATTATCAAAAGAAAGTAGCAAAAACTGGAGATTTAACAGACCAAGTTAAAGTTCAAAAAAAGCTTGCTGATAATTTAAAACCCATCTCTGAAACTTTAAAAATTGAAGATGAAGATTTATCAAAAAAATTGAAAGAAATTTTAACTCCCAAACAATATAAAAAGTGGTTGAAATATAACAGAAAACAGGGTAAGTTTTTACCTAAAGAGGAAAAATAACAAATTTAAAAAAGAACTAAAAAGACCCTGAAAATTGAAGTTTTTAGGGTTTTTTTATACTATAATATGTAACAAATTTAGAATTTCACGTCTTATATGAGAATATTGAAATTCAGTATATTTACAAAAACTAATTACTAACTTAAAAAAATCAACTATGAATGCATTATTTCCCATCATTATTGTTTTTACCTTAATTATTCTTTTTGCAGCCTTTTTTATGGTAAAACAACAAACTGCTGCAATTATTGAACGTTTTGGAAAATTCCAAAGCATAAGACACTCAGGTTTACAAATGAAAATTCCTTTAGTAGATAGAGTTGCTGGCAGATTGAGTTTAAAAATTCAACAACTAGATGTAATTATAGAAACAAAAACTTTAGACGATGTTTTTGTTAAATTAAAGGTATCTGTGCAATATAAAGTTATTAGGGATAAAGTATATGATGCTTTTTATAAATTAGATTATCCGCATGATCAAATAACTTCTTATGTTTTTGATGTTGTTAGAGCAGAAGTGCCAAAAATGAAATTAGATGATGTTTTTGTTAAAAAAGATGATATTGCAATTGCTGTAAAGTCTGAATTAAATGATGCTATGATGACTTATGGTTATGACATTATTAAAACGTTGGTAACAGATATTGATCCTGATGCACAAGTAAAAGAAGCTATGAACAGAATTAATGCTTCTGAACGTGAAAAGGTTGCTGCACAATATGAAGGAGATGCACAACGTATTTTAATTGTTGAACGTGCGAAAGCTGAAGCAGAAAGTAAACGCTTACAAGGACAGGGAATTGCAGATCAAAGAAGAGAAATTGCACGTGGTTTAGAAGAATCTGTAGAAGTTTTAAATAAAGTTGGTATTAACAGCCAAGAAGCATCAGCTTTAATAGTGGTAACTCAGCATTATGATACATTACAATCCATTGGTCAAGAAACAAATAGTAACTTAATTTTATTACCTAATTCACCCCAAGCAGGAAGCCAAATGTTAAATGACATGGTTGCTAGTTTTACAGCAAGTAATCAAATTGGAGAGGCTATGAAAAACTCTAAAAATAAAGAGAACCTAAAATAGAAAAGAATTTTACTGCTAATATTAATTTTAATAAATTAATATTAGCAGTTATAAGCTAAGTAAATTTATTTATTTTTATAGAATGAATAATATAATTGCTTGGCTAAAAACACCTTATTACTTTAATCCATCTGTACTCTTTAAACTAAAAACAAGTCTTATTTTAGGAAGCTTTGTATTTATATTTTTATATGTTTTTAAACCTTTTTCCCTAGATTCTGTTGGTGAATACTTATTAGAGTACACATCTGGTATCGGTTTATTTAGTTTTGTGGGTGCTTTTATAGTGCTATTTATACCTCCTTTAGTATTTCCTAATTATTTTAATGAAGATAAATGGACAGTTGGTAAAAACATACTGCTTATTTTTATTGCTATATTTTTTATTGGTATTATTTTATGGTATTGTAGTAGTATTTATAAAGATAATAGAACATTAAAAAAAATAAGTTTTCCTCTTTTTATGTTATATACATTTTTAGTTGGTGCCATTCCCGTATTTTTTTTAATATACATAAATGAAAAAAATTTAAGAATTAAAAGAATTAAAAGGGTAGCAGAATTAAAAAACTTCAAAATTAAAAAACAACTAGCTAAAGAAAATATTTTAAAGAATAAGATACTTATTCATTCTGATAATAAAAAGGAAAATATTTGCTTTGATATAGATAATTTAGTCTACATAACCTCTCAAGGGAATTATGCAAGTTTTTATCTTAAAAAAGATAACGGCAGTCTAAAAGAAAAAATTTTAAGAGTTACTTTATCTAAAATTGAAAGTGAATTAGAGGATTATACCAAAGTTATTCGATGTCATAAATCATATATTGTAAATACTAACTTTATAGATGATATTAGTGGAAACGCAAGAGGTTATTTGTTAAAATCTACTATTATTCCTTTTGATATTCCTGTATCAAGAAGTTTTAGTAAGCAATCTTTAATGAGTTTTTTAGATTAATAGCTTCCCATTTATCCCAAAACTTCCCATTTGCAACATTTATCTCATTTAAACTCAACATATCTTTTATATGAGAAAGTATTATTTATATTTGAACCATTAAATTAAAATGTTGGGGGATATTTTAATTCAAATAAAAAAACTCTGTTTGCAATGCAAACAGAGTTCTTACTTTATTATAAAATATCGTTAACTATTTACTTTTTTTCTTCTATTTTTTCATCAGACTCTTCTTTAGAGGCTTTTTTAAACTCTTTTATACCTCCTCCTAAACCTTTCATCAACTCAGGAATTTTTTTACCACCAAACAGTAATAAAACAGCAATTGCTATAATAATCCATGAACCACCACTTGGCATTCCTAATAAAACTATATTTAAAGTATTCATTTCTTGTTATGTTTAAAAGTACAAAGATACAAAAAGGATTTTACTAATTCATTTTTTGAATAATACCTCCTACTACTTTTTTATCTTTTAAAACGTCTGGATTGCCTTTATAAAATATAGAACCACCAAAACTTACTTTTGCATCTAAAGTTTCACCTGTTTTAATTTCTGCCTTTGCTCCTGTACCTGCCTTTACAAAAGTATTTGAAGCTGCATCTAAATTAAAACCATTGTAAATTCCATATAAATCTACATCAATATTTTGATTTTTTGTTGTTCCTGATAATTTAACAATCCCACCAGATGTGGTTCTAACCTCTAAATATTTTACTTTAATTACTAAATTAACAAAAGCTCTTTCTTGAGACCTTACTTCTAATTTATTTTGTTTAATTTCTTTACCCGTTATCACTGCACCTTCATTAGCATCAATGATATCAATATTTTTATTGTAAAATAATTTAATTATAACCTCACCTTGTGCAGCATTATTTTCTGGATTTAAAGAAAACGGAAGTGATATTTTTAAAGTACCATTTACATTTTTAACTTTAACTTTATCTGCTTTTTCGCCTCTTATTTCTAGTTTATGTTCATTAGACTGTATTAACTCTAACTCTATTCCGTTATAGACTTTTAAGGTTGAAAAATCTCCTAAATTTTTAGTAACTAGTGATTGTGCTGCTATTGAAAATTGCATTAATAAAACACAAATAAATACTATTCTTTTCATTATTTTTAAGTTTGATGGCATTTTTTTACTAAGTATAATATTATAAAGACTTATTTTGTTTTTTATTGTGACAACTATAAAAACAAATTAAAATAATCAATATTATATCTCACCAACTTTTACTGCAGTTCCTGTTATAGAAACGAGTAAAGTAGCTGAATTAGCTAATGGTTCTACATCTAATTGAATACCAACAACAGCGTTTGCTCCTAATTTACTAGCATTATCCTTTAAATTTTGAAAAGCTTTTTCTTTAATTGACTCTAAAGCCAAACTATATTTTTCGTAATATTTAGACATACTAAACATATCTTTAAAAGACATTTTTGTACCATTCGCAGTATAACTAGAATCGTAAGCTGTACCTGTTACAATACCTAAATAATCCACAATTTTAAAATTTTCTATATTGTTTGTTGTTGTTAAAATCATCCTAATCTTCTATTAAATTAAAATCTAAATGCTTGCGTTCTAAATCTGTCTTTTTTACTTGTACTTGAACATCATCTCCTAACTGATACATATGTTTGGTAGATTGTCCGATAATTGCATATTGATCCTCATCAAAAATATAATAATCATTTTTTATATCTCTAATTCTAACCATACCTTCGCACTTATTTTTAGTAATTTCTACGTAAATTCCCCATTCTGTAACTCCTGAAATTACACCAGTAAAAATTTCATCTTTATGATCTTGCATGTATTTAACCTGCATGTATTTTATGGAATCTCGTTCTGCTTTACTTGCTAATTCTTCACGTTTAGACGAATGTTTACACTTCTCTTCGTAAACTTGTTGTTTTGGAGTATTTCCATCATCTAAATAATGTTGGAGTAACCTATGTGTCATTACATCAGGATAACGCCTTATAGGTGATGTAAAGTGACTGTAGTAGTCAAAAGCTAATCCATAATGTCCAATATTTTGAGTTGTGTAGACGGCTTTAGACATTGTTCTTATGGTTAAAGTTTCAATCATATTAGATTCAGCTTTGCCGTTAACATCACTTAATAATTGATTTAAAGAGTCTGAAATAGTTTCTTTAGTGTTTGTGTTAATTTTATAACCAAATTTACTAATAATATTTTGCAGAGAGGCTAATTTTTCAACATCTGGCTCATCATGTACTCTATAAATAAAAGTTTTGTTTGATGGCTTCCCTCCTTTTGCTTTTCCAATAAATTCGGCTACTTTTCTATTAGCTAATAACATGAATTCTTCAATCAATTTATTAGCATCTTTAGAGGTTTTAAAGAAAACCCCAACAGGATTTGCTTTCTCATCTAAATCAAACTTAACCTCTGCCCTATCAAAAGAAATTGCACCTTGTTTCATTCTTTTTTTACGAAGAATTTTAGCCAATTCATCTAATTTTAGAGTTGCTTCTACAATTTCTGGAATTACCTCATAAGCTTCATCAATAATAGAGATTTCTAAAGGCATTGTATAAGGTTGAATAGCTTCAGATAATTTGCAATTTTCAATAATAGATTGTGCCTCTTCATATGCAAAACGTTGATCTGAATAGGTTACAGTTCTACCAAACCATTCATTTATAATTTGCGCTTTTTCATTGATTTCAAAAACTGCAGAAAATGTCAATTTTTCTTCATTAGGTCTTAAAGAACAAACTCCATTACTTAGCATTTCTGGTAACATTGGTACTACTCTATCTACTAAGTAAACTGATGTTGCTCTGTCATAAGCTTCAGCATCTAAAATAGTATCTTTTTGTAAGTAATGAGAAACATCTGCAATATGTATTCCTATTTCAAAATTTCCATTTTTTAATTTTTTAAATGATAAAGCATCATCAAAATCTTTAGCATCTTTTGGATCAATTGTAAAAGTTAAATCACTTCTCATATCTCTACGTTTTGCAATTTCTTCATTTGTAATTGCAACAGGTAAATTTTCTGCTTCTTTCTCAACTTCTAAAGGAAACTCGTAAGGCAAATCGTATTCTAATAAAATAGAATGCATTTCTGTATTATGATCTCCAGGTTTTCCTAAAACCTTAGTTATTTTACCAAATGGATTCTTAGAGTTTTCTGGCCAATCAGATATTGTGGCTTGTACTTTATCTCCATGCACTGCTCCATTAATTTTATTTTGAGAAATAAAAATATCTGCATACATTTTGTTACTGTCTGGTATAACAAAACCAAAATTTTTATTCATTTGCAATACACCAACAAATTCTGTTTTTGCACGTTCTAAAACCTCAACTACATCTGCTTCTAATTTATTTGATCTTCTTTTTTTATAAACATAAGCTCTTACAATATCACCATGTAAACCTTTACCTAAGTTGATATTTGGAATAAAAATATCGTTTTCATAATCATCAGAAATAAAATATCCGTTTCCATTTGATGTTATATCTAGTGTTCCTAAAGCATACTTTCTATCTTCATTTATTTGAAATTTTCCTCTATCTATTTCTTTAATTTTTTTAGTTGCTGTAAGTTCTGCTAACTTCTTTAAAATTTGAGTTTTTCCATCTGTATCAGAAATTCCCATTTTTCCTGCAATTTGTTTATAATTAAAATGTTTTGAACTGTCTTCATTTAATATTTTAAAGATATTTCTAGTTAAATCTTTAATAACTTTTCCTTTCTTTTTAAATATCTTTTTTTTCTTTCTTGTCATTTATTCTTTCTTCTATTTATAGTATACCAAAGTACAATTATTTAGTTTGAATATTATTAAAAAATAGTTATCAATTGATTATTGTATTTTGGCTTTTTATTACTGTTTTATTTATGTCTAATTCTTGGTTTATTATTGCTAATCCTGTATCTGGAAATCTTAATTTTTCTAAACAATGGAAGGAAATTCAGCACTTACTAAAACTTAAAAATATAGAGTATTCTTTTGCTTTTACCGAGTTTTCTAAACATGAAATTGAACTAGTAGAGAATGCAATCCAACAAGGTTTTAGAAATATTGTTTCAGTTGGTGGAGATGGAACACTACACAATGTAGTTAACGGTATTATGATGCAAACATACACAAAAACTTCTGATATTACAATTGGCGTGATTCCTTTAGGTACTGGAAACGATTGGATTAAAACCTATAACATACCTAATTCTATAAAAAAAGCAATAGAAATCATCAAAAATAGAAAAACAATTCTACAAGATATTGGTGTTTTAAAAACAGAAAATAAAACAACTTCTTACTTTAATAATGTAGCAGGTTTAGGATATGATGGATATATTGTAAATAAACTTAAATATTTAAAAAAGTTCGGATCAATTTCTTACACTCTAGCGGGTTTATATGGCTTGTTGTTTTATAAAAAATCAATTTTTAAAATTTTATTTGATGATAAAATTATAGAAACCAGCTGTTTAATGGCAATAATTGGAATATGTAAATTTTCTGGTGGTGGAATGCAGTTTACTAAAAATGTAAATACTTCAGATGGTTTGTTTGATATTACCATTGCTAAAAACCTCACTTTTTGGGATTTGATTTTAAATTTACCAAAATTATACTCAGGTAAAATTGTAAATCATAAAAAAGTAGCAACCTATAAAACAAAAAAAATAATAGTTACTCCTTTAAGTTCAGAACCTTACATTCAAGCAGACGGTGAATTAATTGGAACTGGAAAAGTTAGTTTCACAATTAAACAAAAAGCTATACAGTTTGTAATTTCTTAAAGTTTTCTTAAAAAAATTGTAACGTTTTCTAAAGTATTACGTCTTTATATTAAGAAGACTTATTATTTAAGATGAAAAATCTACGTAAAATTATTATTTTATTTGCTTTTATATTCATTACAGGAATTACTGTTACTGTAATTACTATAAATACCTCTTTAAATAAAAAAGATACAACTAAAAATACTATTGAAATTCATAAAGATACTTTATACCTTTTAAAAGCAGAAAAGAAAAAAAAGTATTCTGCTTCTTTTTAAATTTCAATCATAACTTTTTCAAAGTTTATGTAGCCAACGTATATAATTTTAAATTTATTTTTTACAGTTATCAACATTCTATATTATAATTATTTTTCTTTTATAAAATTTAAAAAAACAATGATGTTTATAATAGTATGTGAATAGCAGCAGTAAATTTTTTTCTTTTTCTTTTTGTATATCACTTATTAAAAAGCATTCACAACTTATTAAAGTTTAAAAGCTTTAAAATCAATTATAATTAAGAGTTATTAACAAAAGTTATAAACAGCTATTCACTTAATTCTATTTATAAATTATTTATTTTTAATGTAAACAAATTGTAAATTTTATGTTGATAAACTTTTATTAAAAACTCAAAATAAAATTTGCATATATCATAGAATGCATTGTATTGTAATTATTTTAGAAATCACCAAAAAAAGTTTCGAGTTTTTAATGATAAGTTCTTAACATTTACTTAAAATAGATAAACTCTTTAATAATAAGTAGTTATTAAATATTGATAAATTTTGATTGTTTATAACTGTTCATAACTGCTATTTTATATATTTTTGTAATATTCAACTTAATTAAAATCAATAAATTATGACAATTGCCATTGGTAATGATCACGCAGGAACTCAATATAAATTCGAAATTATAAAACATTTAGAAAATAAAGGCTATACAGTTTTAAATTTTGGAACAGATACAAATGATTCTATGGATTATCCTGATGCTATTCATCCAACTGCAGATTGTGTAGAAAGCGGAAAAGCTGAATTAGGAATTATATTATGTGGTTCTGGAAATGGTGCACAAATGACCGCAAACAAACATCAAGGAATTAGAGCTGCATTATGTTGGAATAATGAATTAGTGGCGCTTACAAGACAACATAATAATGCTAATATTCTTACAATTCCTGCACGTTTTGTTTCTTTACAGCAAGCAATTGGTTTTGTAGATGTATTTTTAAATACAGAATTTGAAGGTGGACGTCATGCAAATAGAGTTGATAAAATTTCTTGTTAAGTTTAATTTTATATGCTAAAATTGTAATATAATTCAAGAATTTTCATTTCGAGAAAATTTGCATCGAAAAATCGATTTAAATATGAACTTTGTCACAAAAACTTTCAAAGAATTAAATACGACAGAATTATACCAGATTCTTCAAATACGCTCTGAAGTTTTTGTCGTAGAGCAAGATTGTGTGTATCAAGATATAGATTTTAAAGACCAAAAAGCCTTGCATGTACTTGGTTTATTAAATAATAAAATTATAGCATATACAAGAATTTTTAAAGCTGGAGATTATTTTAAAAATACAAGTATTGGAAGAGTAGTGGTTTCTAAAAATAAAAGAAGCTTTGGTTATGGTGTAGATTTAATGAACGCATCTTTAAAAGCAATAAAAGATAATTTTAATACAGAAGTTGTTACAATTTCTGCTCAAGTTTATTTAACTAAATTTTACAATTCTCTAGGTTTTTATCAAATAGGAGACGAGTATTTAGAAGATGGTATTCCGCATATTAGAATGGATAGAAAATAAAAAATGATGAAATTATTTTTCATCATTTTTTATTTTAAACCTCTTCTTTTTTAGTACCAAATATTTTCTTTTTAAAGATAGTAAATGCTCCAACAATAGCAATAGCTATTATTTTCCAAAACTTTAGAATTAATGCAAAGAAACCAGCTTTAGCTAAAAGTTTACCAGCTATTAAACCTCCAATTCCGTAGGCAGCAACTTCATCTATCTCAGGATTAAAATCTGCGTATTTATTACCATTCGTAAAATGAACACTATTTAATATTTCATCTACATCTTTTTTAAATTCTGGTAAAATATCAATAGTACCAATTGCATTTAAATTTAAATATCCTTTTCTACCCAAAACTCTAATATTATAGTTAAGAGTATTAATTTCTTCACCTTCAAAACTTAGTTCTTTTGCCCAATGTAATTTCTTTTCATCTGCATCATAAAAAGGTTTTGAAGCCCAACCAATAAGTTCCATTTCTGGATACCCTAATTCTTTACGCTCAGGATTTGCAGCACTCGTGTCATCTTGCATTTCTTCTAATAGATTATCATAATCTAAATCTTTAGCATCTTCATCATCAATATAACCGTCACTAGAATAGGTAACTTCTACAGCATAAGTAAAATTATCATCTATGGGATTTATGTTTTTTGGAAACAACAATCCCAAAACTTCAGAAGGAGGATTACCCCATAAATCTGTTAAAACATATTTACTTTGTTCAGCATTTAAAAACTTGTAATTTTCAGGAATATCAATTTCAGCTAATCCATTTTCTAAAGAAATTTTCCCATAATCATAATTAAATGATTCATTTATACTATCTAATCTTTTTAAGTAGGTAATTTGAGCTTCTTCAGATAATATTTCTTCATTTTCTTGAGAGAAGGATAAGATTGTGGAAATACAAAATAATACTGTAAATATTTTTTTCATAATTTTTTTTAAGGAGCAATTATACAAAAAAACTATAGGTTAATGTATAATTACATTCAGAAGTTTTGTGTTAGAGAAAGATGGTATTTATCAATATTTAGATTTTAAATATTTAAAAACGCTACGGGTATTGTTATTTTTACGCTATTTTTAAATCAAAAAAAACTAATGAATTTATTCTTAAGTTTAAAACAAAGATTTTCGCACCATGGCATTAAAGATAAAATTGTTACGATTTTATGGATTACTTTTATCTGGACTTTAATACGGGCATTTAAATTTATTGAAACTTATGCCAGCAAAATAGATTCTGCAGAATTTAGTGAAGGGATGCTATCAGGTATTTTAATTATCATAGCAGCAGGTTTAATTCTTGGGGCTAGTTTAGTATTTCTATGGGAACGATGGCTGAGAAAAATGGCTTACCTCAAAGCGATGTTTTTTATTTTACTATTCTATTCCTTTGTTTTTTTTACTTTTTATTTTTTAGAACAAGTATTGACGGAAGTAAGTAAATCAAATCAATCAATGGCTGCGCCAGAACTTAAAGAGGTCTTTAACCTAACATTATTAGTCAACTATATATATTGGCTTGTTATTACTTTTCTTACTATTTTATTTTTATTAATTAGAGATAAATTTGGCCCTATTACATTTGTCAATTTTTTAAAAGGTAAATATCTCAGGCCAAAACGAGAAGAGCGCATTTTTATGTTTATGGATTTAAAATCATCTACTACAATCGCTGAACAACTTGGGGAAGAACGATATTTTAATTTTTTAAATGATACATTTAGTATAGCAACCCCAGCAATATTAGCTACTAAAGGAGAAATTTATCAATATGTTGGAGATGAAATAGTTATTAGCTGGATAACAAAAAACGGACTCAAAAGAGCTAATTGTATTAGCTGTTATTACAAAATGATAACATTATTAAATGACAAATTTGATTTTTTTGATAAAAAATATGGCATACAACCTCAGTTTAAAGCTGGACTGCATTTTGGTAACGTAATTACTGGAGAAATGGGAATCGTAAAAAGGGAAATTGTTTATTCAGGAGATGTTTTAAATACAGCGTCTAGAATTCAATCACTTTGTAATGAAATGAATACAGAAATATTAATTTCTAATGATTTAATTAAGCTAATTAATCTAAGTTTTTTAAATAAAAAAATCAAATATATAGGTAACACTAATCTTAGAGGGAAACAAGAAAAAGTGGAGTTAGTAACCCTTGTAAATATTAGTACTTAATTATAAGTTTAATCAATAGAATGGCAGAAACATAAAGAAAACAATCAAGATTGTTATAATTAAATTATAAAAGCACTACAGCTGTAAAATAAAATTAATTAAAATTGTTCATTTCTTTTACACTACCAACTTTTAAATCATCTAATAAAATATTTCCAATTCTAATACGAATTAATCGCAAGGTTGGAAAACCTACGGCTGCTGTCATTTTGCGAACTTGTCTAAATTTACCCTCTGTTATAGTCATAGAAATCCAACTTGTTGGGCCATGCCTATCATCACGAATTTTCTGGCTTCTTAATGGAAATTTAGGATCATTAATTATACTAGCTTTTCCAGGTTTTGTAGCATATTTTTTACCTTCAAAACCAATTTCTACGCCATTTTTTAGATTAAATATAGCTTCTTGTGTAATGATTCCATCAACTTGTACATAATATTCTTTTTCTACTTTATTACTTCTAATTTCTGCAGAAATTTTACCATCTGTGGTTAATAAAAGTAAACCTTCAGAAGCATAATCTAATCTTCCAATTGCCATTGTATCTTTTGGAAAATTATACAGCTCTCCTAATAGTTTTTTCTTTCTTTTGGTTTGATTATTTATAAATTGTGATAAGTAACCCCAAGGTTTATGAAGAATAAAATGTCTGTGTTTTTCAACCAAATTAAAGAACCTTTAATTGTATAGAAAATGTGTTTTTCCCTTTGGATAAACTCATGTTTTTTTCAGAGAATTTTTGATTTGTGTAAGATGTATATTGTGTAATTGGCTCAATACACAACATATTGTCAACCTCTGTCCATAACATAAAATTATTGAAGTTTTTAGTAGTGATTTCTAAATCATTTCTATCAATATTTTTTAAAATAATTTTATCTGTATTTAAAACAGGAAAAGCATTATGACCTACCTTATAAACATCATCTAAAGTTATGGTTTTGTTATTTGCAGTTAAAGTTTCATTACCAGTGTTAGAAAGCATAAAAGCGGGATGATATCCTAACATAAAAGGCATTCCTATTTCAGAATGAATGATAAATTCAACAGTTAAAATATTGTTTTTTAACTCATAATTTTTTTCAAAAGTAAAATCGTAAGGCCAATTCAAGAATTCTTCTGAAGATTTCTTTGGGAATTTAGTATTTTTAACCAAACTATTTTTATTGTAATTTTTGATGAATTTTAGGGTGTTGTCATCAGAACTAGCAAGTTCATAATCTAATTCACGCAATAATCCATGTTGATCTTGAATAGCTTCTCCGTTTTTGGTTTGCATTCTAAAATTATTTTTATCTAAAGGTCCAATTACAGGAAACATTTCATCATCTGATTTTCGCCAACCTTTATTTCCTTTTTGATGTATGTATTCTTTATCATCAAACTGAAATGAGATGAGTTCACCTTTATCAATATTTACTTTACTTTTTGAATTTTTTAGAAAAAAATTAGTATTCATAGATATATTTTTATCACAAAAATACTATAAAAATGAAACTAAAATAGTACGAAATTATTCTTTGTTTTTTGTAACTTGTGCAACCATTTAAAACAAGATATTTAGAAGAGATTTATGGCAGTAGACAAAGAAAAAGCAGCGAAATTAAAAGCATTACAACTTACTTTAGATAAGTTAGATAAAACTTATGGAAAAGGTGCTGTAATGAAGTTAGGGGATGTAGTTAAAGAAGATGTAGATGCAATTTCATCAGGTTCTTTAGGCTTAGATTTAGCTTTAGGTGTTGGTGGTTACCCAAGAGGTAGAGTAATAGAAATATATGGTCCAGAATCTTCTGGTAAAACAACATTAACTATTCATGCCATTGCAGAAGCACAAAAAGCAGGAGGAATTGCTGCTTTTATTGATGCAGAACACGCTTTTGATAAGTTTTATGCAGAGAACTTAGGTGTAGATGTTGATAATTTAATAATATCTCAACCAGATCACGGAGAGCAAGCTTTAGAAATTGCTGATAATTTAATTAGATCTGGAGCAATAGATATTGTAGTTATTGATTCTGTTGCAGCTTTAACGCCAAAGTCTGAGATAGAAGGTGAAATGGGAGATTCAAAAATGGGGCTTCATGCACGTTTAATGAGTCAAGCGCTTCGTAAATTAACAGGTACTATTTCTAAAACGAATTGTACAGTTATTTTTATCAACCAATTAAGAGAAAAAATTGGTGTAATGTTTGGAAACCCCGAAACTACAACTGGTGGTAATGCTTTAAAATTCTACGCGTCTGTGCGTTTAGATATTAGAAGAAGAACACAAATTAAAGACGGAGACCGAGTTATTGGAAACAGTACTAAAGTTAAAGTTGTTAAAAATAAAGTAGCTCCACCATTTCAGATTGCTGAATTTGATATTATGTATGGACAAGGAATATCTAAAGTAGGAGAAGTCTTAGATATTGGTGTTGAGTTAGGAATTATTAAGAAAAGTGGTTCTTGGTTTAGTTATGGAGAAACTAAGCTAGGGCAGGGAAGAGACACTGTAAAAGGCCTGATTAAAGATAATCCAGAATTAATGGATGAGATAGAAGGAAAAATAAAAGATGCTATTGAAAATCAAGATTAAGTATTAAAAGTTCTAATTGTTTTTAAAACTGCTATAGAAGTAATTAATCTATAGCAGTTTTTTATGAATTATAATGATAAGAGTATCAGAAAACATAATATTAAAACCAATTTTAAATTCAGACACTAAAACTTTGTTTCAGTTGATGAAAGAAATATATCCTTTAGCTTACAGTCATTTTTGGGAAGATAAAGGAGCATGGTATCTCAATAGTCAATATTCAGAAAAAAATATTTTAAAAGAATTATCTCAAAAAAATACAGACTACTATTTTGTAATATATAAAAACGAGATAATAGGAAATTTTAGGATAATTTGGGATGCAAAATTAGATGGTTTATCAATTAAGCGACAAGTAAAATTACACAGACTTTATTTACATCAAAAAATACATGGAAAAGGAATTGGCAAACAATTAGTTTCTTGGTTAGAAGAAAAATCTAAACACAAAAATTATAAAGCCATTTGGTTGGATACCATGGATACAAAACTTCAAGCATTTGAATTTTATAAAAATTTAGGATACCAATATCAATCACATGTATTCTTAAATTTCGAATTAATGCATGATGAAGTGAGAAAAATGAGTCAGGTTTATAAAAAACTTTAATTAGATAATACTTTTACCAACCAAAGAATCAAATATGCGCCAATACCAAAACCTGCAAATATTGCTAACAAAACAAAGAAAATTCTAATCTCTTTAACGGTAAAATTTACGCGAGTACTTAGCCACTCACAAACTCCTAAAATCATAAGTCTATTTTTAATTATATACCAGTGCTTCCAAAACCACCCGAGCCACGTTCGGTTTCAGTTAAGACGCTTACCTCTTTCCAATTTACACGTTCATGTTTTGCAATTACTAATTGTGCAATTCGTTCACCATCGTTTATTATAAAATCCTCATTTGATAGATTAACCAAAATTACACCAATTTCACCACGATAATCCGCATCCACAGTTCCAGGGCTGTTTAAAACTGTAATTCCTTTTTTAGCAGCTAAACCACTTCTTGGTCTTACTTGAGCCTCAAAACCAGTAGACAAAGCTATAAATAAACCTGTTTTTACAATAGCTCGTTGTAAAGGTTTTAGTGTAATTGCAGATTCAATATTTGCTTTCAAATCCATTCCTGCAGCTCCTTCCGTTTCATAATTAGGAGTTGCGTGTTTGGATTTATTTATGATTTGTACTTCCATTCTTAAATTGATATGAAACAAATATAATAAATCAAACAAGTTTTCATCAAAAGATAATAGTTTTCTTACTTTTGAAGCTTAATCATTTAAAAATGGATCACCATCAAAAAATTGCTGTTTTAGGAGGAGGAAGTTGGGCAACTGCTATTGTAAAAATGTTAACGGAGAACTTAGAAACAATAGGTTGGTATATGCGAAACAACCAAGCGATACATCACATTATTGAAAACAACCATAACCCTAGATATTTAAGTTCTGCTGAATTAGATTCTAAAAAATTTGATTTATCTGATGATATAAATATAATAGTTGCAAAATATGACATTCTAATTTTTGCAATTCCTTCTGCTTTTTTAACAGCAGAGTTGGCAAAGTTAAATATTTCTTTAAAGGGAAAAACTATATTCTCGGCTATTAAAGGAATTGTACCTGAAACAGGTTTAATTATTGGAGAACATTTTAATGAAAAATATAATACTTCTTTTGAAAATATTGGAGTAATTACAGGGCCTTGTCATGCAGAAGAAGTTGCAATGGAGCGTTTATCTTACTTAACAATTGCTTGTATTGATGAGAAAAAGGCCAATAAAATGGCACAATCTTTAAAAAGTAGATATATTAAAGTAAAAATTTCTGACGATATTATAGGTACAGAATACGCAGCTATGTTAAAAAATATTTATGCTGTTGCTGCAGGAATTGCGCATGGTTTGGGTTATGGAGATAATTTTCAATCGGTACTGATGAGTAACGCTATTCGTGAAATGAAGCGCTTTATAAAGAAAGTACATAAAATGAAACGAAATATAAATAATTCAGCTTATTTAGGAGATTTGTTAGTTACAGGCTATTCTGCTTTCAGCAGAAATAGAATGTTTGGTAATATGATTGGTAAAGGTTACACAGTAAAATCTGCACAACATGAAATGAATATGGTTGCAGAAGGATTCTATGCAACAAAAAGTGCTTACAAAATTAAAGAAAACAATAACGCAAATACACCCATTATAAATACAGTTTACGATATTTTATATAAAGCTAAAGACCCTAAGAAAGAATTTAAAAAGCTAACAGATAGATTGGATTAACTACTTTACATTTTATAAATACATTTATTAAAACGCATAATACTTAAAAAATGGGTTTAGAAATTATAAATTGTTTATTTTTGAACAATTATTTATATTTTTAAACTTTTATAATGAAAACAATACAAGAAGTTGTTGAAAGTACAATTAGAAAAACACCTTTTATAGAAGAGGCTTTAAACGAAAAACTAATTAATGTATCTTCATTAGCTAGAGTTATTTTACCAGAAGTTTCAACAGTCTTAAAGAAAGATGTTAAAGTAGGTGCTGTTATGATGGCTATTAACAGACTTTCACCAGCAAGCGAATTGCGTATTAGAAAAAATATAAAGAAACTTGCTTTAGATTTAGGTGATGTTATTGTACGCTCAGATTTGTGTGATTTTACGTTTAAAAATACGCCATCTTTATTAAGAGAAATAGCCAAGATTTTAACCAAATCTTCAGAAAGTTCAGACTATTTCTTAACAGTTTCTCAAGGAATTTTTGAAACGAATATTGTTACAAGTAAAAATCTAAGACCTTTTGTTGAAGAAATTTTTGAGCAAGAAACATTAACAAATAGCATGTTAGATTTGGCCTCAATTACTATAAAACTGCCAAAAGAAAATTTAGAACAATCAGGTATTTACTATTTTATTTTAAAGCAGTTAGCTTGGGCAGATATTCCTTTACAGGAGATAATTTCTACAACAAATGAAATGACAATTGTTGTTAAAGAGAATGACATAAACCAAACTTTTGCTATTTTAATGGATATGAAATTAAGCTAATTGATGACCAAAAATGATCCTTACGCAGCACTCAAAATAAAAGAATTCAATATTTTTTTATTTGTTAGATTTCTTTTAGTTTTTGGTTGGTCTATGCAATTTATAGTAATTGAATGGCAGGTATATTCTATTACAAAGGATCCGCTTTCTCTAGGCATTATTGGATTAATGGAAATTATTCCAGCATTTTCAATGGCACTTTTTGCAGGTCATATTGTAGATCAAAAAGAAAAAAGAAACCTGCTTGCAACCTGTACAGCAGCATTTTCACTTATCAGCTTGGGTCTCTATTTTTTAACAACAGATGTTATTATTAACAATTGGCAAACGAATTCAATTTTGTATTGTATTTATGCTTTGGTATTTTTTGGTGGTTTTTTACGTTCCTTTTTTGGACCTACAATTTTTTCTTTGGTAGCCTTATTAGTACCAAAAAAAATATATCATAATGCTGCTACTTGGAGCACAAGTACTTGGAAAACAGCTTCTGTTTCTGGTGCGCTTTTTGGTGGTTTCTTAATCAGTTGGATAAATGTTGACAATACTTTGTTATTGGTTTTTATTTTAGTGATTTTTTCATTAATTTTTACTTTTTTGATTAAAAAGAAACCTATTTTAAATAAAAAAATAGGAGAACCTGTGTCAGAGAGTTTAAAAGCAGGAGTAAAATTTGTGTTTCAAAATAAGGCAATATTAGGAGCTTTAACACTAGATATGATAGCTGTTTTGTTTGGAGGAACCGTGGCTATTTTATCTGTTTTTGCGCAAGATATTTTAAAGGTGGGACCAGAAGGCTTTGGTTTGCTAAATGCATCTATTTCTATTGGTAGTATTGTAACAATGTTATTAACTACCTACATTCCCATCAATAAAAATACAGGTAAGAAAATGTTGATTTCTGTGTTTATTTTTGGATTGAGTATTATAGCTTTTGGATTGTCATCAATTTTTTGGGTGAGTTTACTTGCTTTGTTTGTTAGTGGAGCTGCAGACGGAATATCCATGGTAATAAGGCAAACCATTTTACAATTAAAAACTCCAGACGATATGCGAGGAAGAGTATCCTCTGTAAATTCAATGTTTGTTGGTTCTTCTAATGAGCTTGGTGCTTTTGAAAGTGGTTTGGCAGCAAAATTAGTTGGGCCTGTTGCCGCTGTAGTTTTTGGTGGAACAATGACTATTTTAACAGTAACTTCTACAGCAATTGTTAGTCCTACAATTAGAAACTTAGATTTAACTGAAGATATTGAAGCAAACAATACTGAAAGTTAATAAAATCCGCATATCTATAATTATAGCGCATTATAATAAACAGTAATGAAGGTATTATTTCAAAGAAATACAAATATAAAACTAGTTGAAATAGTACTACTGTTTATTATTTCTCCTCTTGTTTTATATGCTTCGTTTCCCATACTTTTTAAAGTGCTTTATCTCTTATTGGGTGTAATTTATATTATTTTAATATCAATATTTATAGAAAAATTTTCAAGAGTAAAGATTGATAAAAATCAAAAACTAAATTTCTTAAAAACGATAAGTTTTCGTTTTTTAATTATAGCGCTCTTAACCACATTAGTTTTATACTCTCAAGATAAAGATGTGTTGTTTAATGTGATGCTGAAAAAACCGGGTTTATGGTTGAAGTTTAGCGGAATTTACATTCTGTTTTCAGTAATTCCCCAAGAATTTATTTACAGAACTTTTTTTGTAAAACGTTATCAGACGTTGATTAAAAGCAAAACACTATTTATTTTGATAAACTCTGTATTGTTCTCTTTTGCACACATTTGGTTTCAAAGTTGGATTGTACTTTTGTTTACTTTTATTGGAAGCTTATTATTTACAAATACCTATTTACAAACAAAGTCAACATTACTAATTATACTAGAACATTCTTTGTATGGAGTTTGGTTGTATACAGTTGGTTATGGAGCTTTATTTATGTTTCCTGTTTAAATCTTTTATTACTTAAAAGTAGTAGCAGTTTTTAAGTGCTTTTCTAAATCATTTTTGTATTTTTCTGTAATTTCATCGCTCCAAGAGAAGGTGTTCTTAAATTCTTTTAATACAAAACTTTTATTTAAAATTACGCTTTGCGTATCAAAGAAAAGTTTGCCTGTTCTTCGCATAAAAAAATCTGTAGGATTGCCTGCCATTTCATAATTTATAGCAAACCAAACTTCAGCTTTTATCATTTTTTCTTGCATATTATCATGCATTAAATCATCAAATTTTTGTAAAATGATGTCAGTTTGTTTGCCATAATTATGAACCAAATATTCAGCGTGTTTTCTATCAAAATCTACTTCAGCAATTCTATTTTGAATGGCATCTGTATAACTTTTAACTTCATCATAATTTTGGAAAGTTCCTCCAGAAAGAACAATATTTTTGGTTTTAATTTCATCAAATTCTTGATCAAATCTTCGTAGGTATTTTTTACAAACTAAATCTACAATACGTTCTGCCATTTTACGATAGCCTGTTAATTTGCCTCCAGCAATAGAAATAAGCTCTGTGTCAGACACAAAAATTTCATCTTTTCTAGATAATTCACTTGCAGATTTTCCTTCTTCATGAATTAAAGGACGCAAACCAGCCCAAGAAGATTTAACATCATCTATAGAAATACTAATGTTTGGAAACATATTATTTACTGCCGAAATAAGATAAGTTGCATCAACTAAATTCGTGTTTACGTTATTTTTATCTTTTTGATAATTGGTATCTGTTGTTCCAAAATAAGTAACTTTTCCTCTTGGAATTGCAAACATCATTCTGCCATCTGGCACATCAAAATATACAGACTGTTTTACTGGTAATTTTTCATGAGCTATAACTAAATGTACGCCTTTGGTAAGATGTAATCTTTTTCCAATTTTTGAGTGATTAATTTGACGCAATTCGTCTACCCAAGGCCCACAAGAATTTACTACATACTTTGCTTTTATTGAAAAGTTATCCCCAGAAATACTGTCTTTTACCTTTGCTCCAGCAACTCTGTCTTCTTCATAAATAAATTCTTTAGCCTCTACATAATTTAAAATATTAGCCTTGTAGTTTAAAGCTGTTTTTAAGATTTCAATAGTTAATCTTGCATCGTCAGTTCTGTATTCTGCGTAATAACCAGCACCATTTAAAATGCTTTCAGGCAGAAGTGGTTCTTTCTCTAAAGCCTCTTTTTTGTCTAACATTTTACGTTGGTCTTCACCTTCTACGGCAGCTAAAATATCGTAAACTTTTAAACCAATTGAAGTAAGCCAAGAGCCATAAGTTCCGCCATCAATTAAAGGTAATATCATTTTTTCAGGAACAACTAAGTGAGGAGCTAATTTGTGCACAATTGCTCGTTCTGTGCCCACTTCTTTTACCAACCAAAAATCAAATTGTTTTAAATACCGTAAACCTCCGTGAATTAATTTGGTTGACTTACTAGAAGTACCAGAAGCAAAATCATTTTTTTCTATTAAGGCTACTTTCATGCCTCTTGAAGCTGCGTCTAAAGCAATTCCTGCTCCTGTAATTCCACCTCCAATAATCAGCAAATCAAATTCAGACTCTTTTAAATTGGTGATATTATTTTGTCTATTTAAGTATGAAAAACTGTTCATCCTGTTTCGTTTTGATTGGGCTATTTTTTATTCTAAAAGATTAGTTGGTAAACCATCAATACTTTTTTGGTTGTTATTTTCCCAATACTCTGTTATACCTTTTTTTCCTTGTTTTTTGGCCCAATCATTTAAATCATTGCGTTCTCCTTTATATTCATAAAAAGGAATTGACATACCGCAAGAAGTTTGTGCAGAATCTATAGTAATATCAAAAATTTGACGTGTTCCAGGTGTTTCTGGGAATAAAGAAATTATAGCATCCCAAGTTGTATCTGTTGGTTTGATTTCTTTTCCTTTTCCATACAAACGTAAAATATTTGGCACTTTTTCAAAAGAACAAAACATAATGGTTATGCGTTTGTTTTCTAATAAATGTGCAGCCGTTTCGTTTCCACTTCCTGTAACATTTAACCATAAAACCCGGTTTTCATTCATCACCTTAAAAGAGTCCATCCCTTTTGGAGATAAATTTATTCTACCAGAATTAGGCGCTGTTGCTACAAAGAAAATTTTTTGTGCCTCAATAAATTTTTGAAGTCGTGATGTAATTTTAGTATAAAATTTAGACATAATTATGAAGTGAAATTATCTAAAAAATCTTTTTTAAATTTCTGACCTAAAGGTATTTTATTTGAATTTATTATTACAGTATTTCCTTCAATATAATCTAATTTTTTCTTGTTGATAATAAATGACTTATGCACTTGTTCAAAATTAGATTTCGGAAGCTCTTCAAACATACCTTTTAAGGTTTTATAGGTTATTAAATAACTATTATTTAAATGAACTTTTATATAATCCCCAATACTTTCTAAGTACAATATATCTTCAATTTTAACCTGATGTAATTTTTTATCTGATTTTATAACAATACTTTTTTTAAAATTAGCTTTTAGGTCTTTAGTTTTTGACACGGCTTTAACAAATCTGTCAAAAGAAAAAGGTTTTAATAAATAATCTAAAGCATCTAAGTCAAAACCTTCTAGTGCATATTCAGAATAGGCAGTTGTAAAAATTACTTTAGGCGGATTTTGTAACGACTTATAAAAAGAGATCCCTGAAAGTTGAGGCATATTAATATCTAAAAAAAGCAAATCAATCGTATTATTTTTTAAATATTCTAAGGCTTCTAACGCATCATTACAAAGATGTTTTAACTCTAGGTAATCAATTTTATTGATAAAAGATATTAAGACGTTTTGAGAAGATGGTTCATCATCAATTATGATACAACTTATTTTCATTTTTTTAATTCTAGAGTTAGTTTTACAGTAAAAACATCATCATTAATCTCAGTTTTAAATGTGTGTTGATTAGGATATATTAAAGTTAAATTCTCCTGAATATTTTTTAAGCCAATACCATTGTAGTTCGTGTTTTCTAAAGTATTCTTTTGCTTAAAATTATTTGATAATTTAAATGTTAGTCGATTATTGTTTTCATGTAAATCAATATTAACAAAAGGGTTTTTTACACCACTTTTTAAACCATGCTTAAAACTGTTTTCAATTATCGGTAACAACAACATTGGATAAACTTCTAATTGTTCATTTACATTATGTGTAAAGCTGATTTTAGAGTTTTTTATGTGTCTGTTTTTTTCAAAAGCAATGTAGTTTTTAATCAAATCAATTTCCTTGTTTAGAGGAATTTTGTCGGTTTCAACATCATAAATAACATATCTTAAAATATCTGATAATTGTAAAATAGCATTGGTAATTTCTTCTTTTTTATCGATGGCTAAAGAGTACAATACATTCAAAGAGTTGAATAAAAAATGTGGATTTATTTGTCCTTTTAAATAATACAATTGATTTTCAATTTCTTGTTTTTGGGCTTTCAAAGCCTTGTTTTCAAACTGGTTTAAATAGACCCATTCTTCTCCTAATTTTGATAAGCTAGAAAGTGTGAAAAAGATAAAAAAGATAAAATAAATTTCAACTTTATTATGATAACTGATAAAGTAATAATCGTTAAAAAAAGTATTTACTATTAATTTGAAAAATAACGGATTTAATTCTGAAAAAACGATTAGATTAAGTATAAAAAATACAGAGAAAGCAATGTTTTTTTCTTTTTTAAGATAGGTTGGAATTAAAAAATAGAGGTTGATAGAAACAGGAATTACTAGAGTAATTACAAAGCAAATGGTATAGATATAATCAATTTTTTCTGGAGTTGTTCTTCCAGAAAACAAGAATAATAGTATGATAAAAGAACAAACCCATAATATAGTATTAAAAACTACTTTATTATGAGAATGTGTTCTTTTTAAGCTTGATTTATTCAGCATCACTTGTTTTCGTTAAAGTGTATTTTGTTGAGGTATCCCATTTATTTTCATCTTTAGATTTTGTGTATTTTTCTATAAATTTATTTAACTCTTTAGAAGACGCAGTCAGTAAAAAATTTTCTTTTAAAACACCAATCCTTTTGTGTTCAATTTTTATTTTCTTGTTTTTAAAAAGAGATTCAACTTTTTTCTCGTCTAACCATTTTATCTCTATTTCTCCGCTTTCAGTAACATCATATTTCACTAGACTATGAGTGTATATTAAATGTTTTTGTAGAAGATTGTTAATATCGTCTTGATATTCTAATGGGTAAAAGTCTAAAAATGTTTGATTGTTTACATTAAACGGAGTTGCTATAAATAAAGCTTCTTCGCCTTGGTAATTTCTTTGAATATAATAACTGTTTTTGTATTCATTGTACAATTGAATATCTTCATTTTTCATTTTTTCAATAGGATTCTCTTTTGTAAATTCATCTTTAAAAGGAATTACTGTCCAATTGCCTTTTTTATAATCTGTCCATTCTCCAACAAATCGCTGGTCAAAAGAAATTGATTTTTTTGTGTAAAAAGGATTTAATGATTTTACAACACAAGAACTTAAAAAAAGAATACAGGTTACTATTAAAAGGTTGTTTCTGTTTTTCATGAGTATCAAATTTAAAATTATTTACTTCAAATAAAGAAAAGAACTATTTTTTTGAAAAGTAATTTAGATAAACACTATTTTTTTCTCGATGAAATAGTTTTAGAAAGTTAATCTATCCAGTTTTTAGAGCGTTCAATAGCTTTTTTCCATTTCGAATATAACCGCTTTCTTTTTTCTGGAGTAAATTCAGGGGAAAACTCTTTTTCTATTTTTCTATGAGATAAAATATCCTCTTGATTCCATAATCCAACACAAATACCCGCTAAATAAACAGCTCCCATAACTGTAGTTTCTGTTACTTCTGGTCGTTCAATTATAGTATCTAAAATATCAGATTGAAATTGCATTAATAAATTATTTTCACATGCGCCTCCATCTACTTTTAAGGAGGTTAAGGGGGTTTCTGCATCATTTTGCATTGCTAATAAAAGATCTTTCGTTTGGTAAGCTAAAGATTGCAAGGTTGCTTTTATAAGGTGGTTTTTTCCTGTATCTCTAGTTAATCCAAAAATTGCACCTCTAGCATACATGTCCCAATAGGGGGCACCTAAACCTGAAAAAGCTGGGACAACAATTACAGGATTTTCCTCAGCGACTTCACTTGCAAAAATTTCACTTTCCTCAGCAGAATTTATAATTTCTAAACCATCTCTTAACCATTGAATGGCAGCACCTGCTATAAATACACTGCCTTCTAAAGCGTAATATATTTTGTTATCAATGCCCCAAGCAATTGTTGTTAGCATTCCGTTTTTAGAATGTTGTAGGGCCGTACCCGTGTTCATTAACAAAAAGCAACCAGTTCCATAAGTATTTTTAGCTTCTCCTTTTTTAAAGCATGTTTGTCCAAAAAGTGCAGCTTGTTGGTCTCCTGCAATTCCTGCAATAGGAATTTTACAACCATCTAAATTGAAAGTACCAAAATGATGTGATGATGGTTTTACGTCTGGCAACATGTTTTTAGGAATTTTTAATTCCTTAAGTAAAGTAGCGTCCCAATTTAGATTTTTAATATCAAAAAGCATTGTTCTAGAGGCGTTGCTATAATCTGTAACGTGTACCTTTTTATCGGTTAAATTCCACACCAACCAAGAATCTATTGTTCCAAAAAGCAAATTTCCTTTTTCTGCTTCTTCTCTAGCATTTTTTACATTTTCTAAAACCCAACTAATTTTTGTGCCAGAAAAATAAGCATCAACTACTAAACCAGTAGTTTTTCTTATATATTTTTCTAACCCTTTTTCTTTTAAGTTTTCGCAAATAGATGCGGTTCTTGTATCTTGCCAAACAATGGCATTATAAATGGGTTTTCCTGTATTTTTATTCCAAACAACAGTGGTTTCTCGTTGATTTGTAATTCCTAAACCAATAATTTCATTAGGTTTAACATTCGCTTTTTTAATTACTTTTTTTAAAGTTGTTAATTGCGATTCTAGAATTTCTAAAGGATCGTGTTCTACCCAACCGGATTTTGGAAATATTTGTTTAAATTCTTGTTGGGCTATAGCAACTATTTCTCCTTTTTCATTTACAATTACAGAACGTGAACTTGTTGTTCCTTGGTCTAAAGCTAAAATA
Organism: uncultured Polaribacter sp.; assembly: GCA_913020555.1. GTDB lineage: Bacteria > Bacteroidota > Bacteroidia > Flavobacteriales > Flavobacteriaceae > Polaribacter. The sequence goes on from CAJWAC010000001.1 coordinate 124,915, forward strand.
TATTTGTTTGGCATTTATCTTAAATAAGACTTCCAATTTACAAAATATCGTATATATAAATTATTACCTTTATACAAAATAAATCATCTTTCATGGAATATGGATTTTTATCGGTAATACCACCAATTATTGCCATCATTTTAGCCCTAAGAACCAAACAAGTTTATATTGCGTTATTATTTGGTATCTGGTTTTCTTGGCTGATTATCAAGGGTTGGAATCCATTAGAAGGAACATTGGCAATGATAGAAGGAATGGTTGATGTTTTTCAATCTAAAGGAAACACAAGAACAATTATGTTTAGCGCTTTGGTTGGTGCCTTGCTAATTTTTATTCAATATTCTAAAGGAGTAGAAGGTTTTATCAATATTATTAATAAAAGATTGGTAAAGCTAGAAAACAAAAAATCTGGTTATAGTAGAGTAATGGTTCAGATTTTAGCAACCTTTACAGGTTTATTATTATTTGTAGAAACAAGCATTAGTTCTTTAACTGTTGGCACTTTATATAGGCCTATTTTTGATAAATTAAAAATTCCTAGAGAAAAACTAGCTTACATTGCAGACTCAAGTTCTGCACCTTCCTCTATAATTATTCCTTTTAATGCTTGGGGAGCATTTATTATGGGTTTGCTTTTAACACATGGTGTTGAGAAACCTTTTTCAGTAATGATTGCATCTATAAAGTATAATTTTTATCCGCTTTTAGCGATTCTGATTTTGTTTATTATAATTTTATCGAAAAAAGATTTTGGTTTGATGAAGAAAGCAGAAACTAGAACTAAGGAAACAGGCGCCTTAATGAATGAAGGTTCTAAACCAATGGTTTCTGATGAAGTAACTTCATTCCCTCCAAAACAAGGTATTGAAGCTAAGGCATATAATATGATTGTACCATTATTGGTTATGGTTTTTATGATGCCAATCAATTTGATGTATACAGGTTGGGACTCAGTAAAAGAGTTTTCTTCATTTTTTGATCACGCTTCTCGAGCAATAGGAGAGGGCTCAGGTTCTTCCTCTGTTTTATATGCTGTTATTATTTCTATTTTAGTTGCAATAACAATGTATTTTATCCAAGGAATTTTAAAACCAAAAGAAGCTGTAAATTTAACCTTAAAAGGGATAAGTGAGCTAATGCCCTTAGCGTTATTAATGTTATTGGCTTTTGCAATTGGTGATGCTTGTGAAGAATTAGAAACAGGAGTTTATGTTGCAAACGCAACTAAAGATTGGTTGTCTCCAGAATTGTTGCCAGCAGTTGTATTTATCATTAGTTCTTTTATTGCATTTTCTACTGGAACTTCTTGGGGAACATTTGCAATTATGTTGGCAATTTCTTTACCTATGGCAAATATTCATGGTGCAGATATTACTATAGTAATTGCCGCAACTTTAGGAGGCGGTATTTTTGGAGATCATTGTTCGCCAATTTCAGACACTTCTATTATTTCTTCTATGGCCTCTGCTAGCGATCATATAGACCATGTAAAAACACAATTACCTTATGCTTTATTTGGAGGAATAATAACCACTATTTTATATTTAATAATTGGTTTTTTGGGCTGATGGCATTTTGCTATTTAATTTTATAACCCCATCTAAAAACGTGATGATAAACTTTCATTTTTTAAGTTATTAGTTTTTATCTATAATCAAGCCTGTAGTAAGCATATAATGCCTCTTTTTAAAAGATGATAGCGATATGATTTTAATACCGAAACCGGCTAAAATTTATAAACCTAATGTATTTGAACACCGCGTTTCTTTAATTCAGGAATCATGCGTAAAGCACTTTCTTTAATAGAATTTTCCTTGAAAATAAATGTTTTATCAAACAGTGTATTCTCCTCAAAAAAAGTAACTTGAAAACGATTATTTAGTTTGAATAATTCAGGTTGAATTAATTCGATTTTTGCAAAAGAATTGGCAGGTAATTTTTCTATTTTTTTACGAAGAAGCGATGTAGTCTTTGTTTCTGAAAAACCTTGAGAAACAATTACCATCATTTCTAAATCAACATTTTTATTATTTATGATATAAACATTCCAATCATCTGTTTTATAAACATCATTGTATTCATAAACAACAGCCATTTTGATATTGGTAACTTCTGGTATTTGGATGTCTTTTCTCATTTATACCGGATTTTTTGTTAGAATTATAAGTTAAGACCAAAGTTTATAGAATTCTTCTTTTGTAATTTCATCGCCATCACAATCCTCAATAGTTAGTTTTTGATCACACAACATACCGAATTCATCTTTAAGTTTCTCTTCACTATATTTTACAATTTTACCATTTTTATAAATGGTAATTTGTTTTAAAACATCATCAGCATCATTAGTTTCAAAATACCAAGTTGAGGTTCCCCAGCTTGAGTATTCATCATCTCTATTTTCATCCCAAAATTGTGAAAAATAGTTCATTAAATTACAGACTTAAACTGCTCTAAGAAACGCTTATCGTTTTCGTAAAACATTCTAATATCTGGTATTTGATACAATAGCATTGCAATACGCTCAATACCCATACCAAACGCATATCCAGAGTATTTATTTGGGTCTATATTGCAGTTTTTTAGTACATTAGGGTCAACCATTCCGCAACCCATAATTTCTAACCAACCAGTACCTTTTGTAATTCTGTAATCCGTTTCAGTTTCTAATCCCCAATAAATATCTACCTCCGCACTAGGTTCTGTAAATGGAAAATAAGAAGGGCGCAAACGAATTTTAGATTTTCCAAACATCTCTTTAGTAAAGTATAAAAGGGTTTGTTTTAAATCTGCAAAAGAAACATCGGTATCAATATACAAACCTTCTACTTGGTGAAAAATACAATGTGCTCGTGCAGAAATATCTTCGTTTCTAAAAACACGGCCAGGAGAAATAGTTCTTATTGGTGGCTCATTTTCTTCCATATAACGCACTTGTACAGAAGAAGTGTGAGTTCGCAATAAAATATCAGGATTTTGCTCAATAAAGAAAGTATCTTGCATGTCTCTAGCAGGATGATATTCGGGTAAATTTAATGCTGTAAAATTATGCCAATCATCTTCTATTTCTGGACCCTCAGAAACTGTAAAACCAATTCTATTAAAAACTTCAATAATTTGATTTTTTACCAATGAAATTGGATGACGAGAACCTAATTCAATTGGTTCAGAAGGGCGAGTTAGATCTCCATAAACACTTTTTTCTTCTACCAAGTTATCAAGAGCATCATTGAATTCAGATACTTTATATTCGGCAGATTTTTTTAATTTGTTTAATGCTTGGCCAAAATCTTTGCGCAATGCCGCATCTACATTTTTAAATTCAGAAAACAAGTCTTTAAGTAAACCCTTACTTCCTAAATATTTAATTCTAAACACTTCTACTTCTTCTTTTGTTGTGGCTTTAAATGCATCAACTTCACCAATCAACTCCTTTACTTTGTCTAACATTTTAAAATAAAATTAGGCTGCAAATTTAAACTTTTTTAAAGAGTTTAATATCGTATTTTAGAATAAATGAACAAGCGCTTTCGAAATCGATTGAAATATGGGGTTTCAGAAATATTTATGATTTTTATTTTATTTTATCATATTGAAAATTAACTATATTTGCAGAGTTAAAATTTTATTAATCTCATAAAAAATTATGGAGGAAAATATGAAATCAAAAATTGATGGCTTCATGGACTTGGTAAAACAAAGAAATGGTCATGAACCAGAATTTTTACAGGCTGTTCAAGAAGTGGCAGAAACTGTAATCCCTTACATCATTGAAAATGATATATATCATGGAAAAAACATTCTTTTAAGGATGGTAGAACCAGAAAGGTTAATTTCTTTTCGTGTTTCTTGGGTTGATGATAATGGAGAAATTCAAGTAAATAGAGGGTATAGAGTTCAAATGAATTCTGCAATTGGTCCATATAAAGGAGGTTTACGTTTTCATAAATCAGTAAATGCTAGTATTTTAAAATTCTTAGCTTTTGAACAAGTATTCAAAAATTCTTTAACAACATTACCAATGGGTGGTGGTAAAGGAGGTTCTGATTTTGATCCTAAAGGAAAATCTGATAACGAAATTATGCGTTTCTGTCACGCTTTTATGACAGAACTTTACAGACATATTGGTCATAATACAGATGTTCCTGCTGGAGATATTGGTGTCGGGGCAAGAGAAATTGGTTTTATGTTTGGGATGTATAAGAAATTGAACAACACTTTTACGGGTGTGTTAACTGGTAAAGGTGCATCTTGGGGAGGTTCTTTAATTAGACCAGAGGCTACAGGATATGGTACAGTTTATTTTGCAGAAAATATGCTAAAAACTAAAAACGATTCTTTTGATGGCAAGACAGTAGTTATTTCTGGTTCAGGAAATGTTGCTCAATTTGCAGCTGAAAAAGCTATAGAATTAGGAGCTAAGGTACTTACTTTATCAGATTCTGGAGGTTATATTTATGACGAAGCTGGTATTGATAGTGAAAAGTTAGCTTTTGTTATGGATTTAAAAAATAACAGAAGAGGTAGAATTAGCGAATACGTGGATCAATACCCTTCTGCTAAATTTGTAGAAGGCGATAGACCTTGGTCTGTGAAATGTGATATAGCTTTGCCATGCGCAACTCAAAATGAATTGAATGGAGATGAAGCAAAAACGTTAATAGAAAATGGATGTATTTGTGTGTCTGAAGGGGCAAATATGCCCTCTACACCAGATGCTATGCATGCTTTTCAAAAATCAGGAATTTTCTTTGCTCCAGGTAAAGCAAGTAATGCTGGTGGTGTAGCTACTTCTGGTTTAGAAATGAGTCAGAATTCTTTGCGTTTAAGTTGGACACGTAAAGAGGTTGATGATAAATTAAAGGTTATTATGGAAGACATTCACGATTCTTGTGTAGCTTATGGTAAGAATGATGATGGTTCAATTGATTATGTAAGAGGAGCAAATATTGCAGGCTTTGTAAAAGTTGCAGATGCAATGTTGGCACAAGGGGTTATATAAATTAACAGCTTATTAATTATAAAACACATCAAGAAATTGATGTGTTTTTTTGTACATGAAATTTTAAAAAGTAATCTTTACAGAAAGTATCCTTAATAATGATTTTCTTACTTTTTTTCTTCGGATTTCTCTTCTCTTTTGCAGGCTCTATAACTCCAAGCATGTTGAATATGACAGCCTTAAAAATAAGTCTAGAAAAAGGAAGAAAGGCTTCAAATACATATGCTTTAGGGGTTTCTCTGTTGGTTATCCCTCAAATAATTATTGCTGCTTTTTTAACTAAATATATTACAGATAATCCTAAAATTTTAGAAACTTTAGAGAAGGCAGGAATTGTAATTTTTATTTTTTTGACGTTCTATTTTTATAGGGAATCTAAACTCGAGACAATTAATGTTAAAGAGGCAAAATCAAAAAAAGAAACGCCTTTTTTAGTGGGTGTGACATTGTCTTTATTAAATATGTTTGCCATTCCATTCTTTTCTGCAGTTATTGTATTATTAGATGTTTTTAATCTATTTTATTTTCGTGTTTTTCCTGTATTGTTTTTTTCAGCAGGTTCTTTTCTAGGAACGTATTATATTTTATTTCTTTATGGAAAATTTGCAAAAAAAATTCAACAAAAAACAGGAAAACTCACAAAGAACATTAATTTAATTTTAGCTATTTTAACTGCTTTTGCAGCTATTTTTTCAATGGTAAAACTCATTTTTTGATATTTAATCCGTCTCATCTTAAAATGATTTTAATAGATTTTTGATTTTCTTAAATTTGTAATAAAAATTGATCAAATGATAATTTTAAAAAATACGATTGTTCCTGGAAAATACCAAAAACCAATTGTAACAGATGTTTTTTACAAAGAGAGCCATCAATCTAAAAAAATAATTGTTTTTTGCCATGGTTATAAAGGGTTTAAAGATTGGGGAGCATGGAACTTAATGGCTGAGGCTTTTGCAAATGCAAATTTTTTCTTTATCAAATTTAATTTCTCTCACAATGGAGGCACGGCAGATCAACCTATAGATTTTCCTGATTTAGAAGCCTTTGGAAACAACAATTATACTAAAGAGTTGGATGATTTAGAGAGTGTTCTAAATTGGATTTCCATCAATTCTGAATTTAAAAAGGAAGTTAATTTAAATGACATTTCGTTATTAGGTCACAGCAGAGCAGGAGGTATCGTACTTTTAAAGGCTAACGAAGATAAAAGGATTAAAAGAGTAATTACTTTGGCTGGAGTTTGTGATTTTAGTAAAAGATCATCAACTATTGGTGACTTACAAGCGTGGAAAAGAAATGGCGTAAAATACGTTGTAAATGGACGAACCAAACAGAAGATGCCGCATTATATTCAGTTTTATGAAGACTTTATTCAAAATCAAGAACGTTTAAATATTCAAAAAGCAACAGAGAATTTACAAATTCCACACTTAATAATCCATGGAGATAAGGATACATCGGTTTTAATTAATGAAGCTGAAAATCTAAAGAAATGGAACCAAAATAGCGTTTACAAAATTATTAAAGGCGCAAATCATGTTTTTAATGTTTCGCATCCTTGGAATAAAGAAACGTTATCAAAAGAAATGGATGAAGTGGTTTCAACTAGTTTGAGTTTTTTTAAGCGATGAATATCCTCCTTTATAAAGAAAAATAACAAATTTTAAAGAATTTGGTAGATTTTATAGCTCATTTTGTAATTTCGAAAGATGGAACTCAAACCTCCTTTCAGAAAAATTATTCATGTAGATATGGATGCATATTATGCTTCTGTAGCACAACTGGATAACCCTGAATTGAGAGGAAAGCCGGTTGCTGTTGGTGGAGGTGGAGACAGAGGGGTGGTTTCTGCAGCTAGTTACGAAGCTCGAAAATTTGGAGTAAAATCTGCAATGAGTAATGTTTTAGCAAAACAAAAATGCCCTCACATTGTTTTTGTCAATTCTGATTTTACACGTTATAAAGAACTTACTTCCAAAATTAGAAAGGTGTTTTTTGAATACACAGATTTGGTTGAGCCACTTTCTTTGGATGAAGCATATTTAGATGTAACTGAAAATAAAAAAGGAAATCCATCTGCAAATGATATTGCTAGAGAAATAAGAAAAAAAATATTCGATGAAACAGGTTTACGGGCTTCAGCGGGAATATCTATCAATAAATTTATTGCAAAAGTAGCTTCTGATATTAACAAACCAAATGGACAAAGAACAGTACATCCAAATGAAGTAATCAGTTTTTTAGAAACATTACCAATACATAAATTTTACGGCGTGGGTAAAGTAACTGCGGCAAAAATGTACAACTTAGGTATTTTTGTAGGTAATGATTTAAAACAAAAATCTTTACAAGAACTTTTAACGCTTTTTGGCAAATCGGGCAACCACTATTACAATATTGTAAGAGGAATTCATAACAGTCCTGTAAAACCAAATAGGATTCAAAAATCTGTTGGTGCAGAGCGCACTTTTACTGAAAATATTTCTTCTGAAATATTTCTGCTTAAAAAATTAGATAAAATTGCTGACGAATTGGAAAGTAGAATGTTAAAAAATAATACTAAAGGAAAAACAATTACCTTAAAAATCAAGTATTCAGATTTTACACAACAAACAAGAAGTAAAACAAAAGCTAATTTTATACAAAAGAAAACGGAGTTTTTTCCAATAGTAAAAAAGTTGTTATATCAAGAGAAATTAAAAAATTCTGTTCGTTTATTGGGGATTTCTTTTGGTAATTTAGATACCGAAAAAAAAGATCCTTTTTGGGTGCAATTAAAATTTGAATTTTAATGATAGAAATTAAAAGAGCAAACGCACATAATCCAGATTTTGTAAACTTGGTAAAGAGTTTAGATGACTATTTAAAAATCACTGATGGAGATGAACACGAATTTTACAATCAATTTAATTCAACAGATGTTTTGCTTGGTGTGGTTTTGATTTATAAAGGTAGTTTAGCAATAGGTTGCGGAGCAATTAAAAAGTTCGATAATATTTCTGTAGAAGTAAAAAGGATGTATATTGATAAAAATCAAAGGAGAAAAGGTTTTGCAAAAAATATTTTGACGGAATTGGAAACTTGGTCTAAAGAATTAGAATATCAAAAATGTATATTAGAAACAGGTAAAAGGCAATTTGAAGCGGTAGAATTTTATCACAAATGTGGATACAAGGTGATACCAAATTATGAACAATATCAGAAAATGGAAAATAGTATTTGTTTTGAAAAAGTATTATAAATGAACTATAGTTATTGGGAATTAAAAGAATGGTTTACCAACATAGATTTTACAATTGTTGGCAGTGGTATTGTAGGTTTAAATTGCGCTTTAACGCTTAAAAGGAAATATCCAAAAGCAAAAATTATAATTTTAGAAAAAGGAATGTTACCTCAAGGAGCATCAACAAAAAATGCAGGTTTTGCTTGTTTTGGCAGCTTATCAGAACTAATTGATGATTTAAAATCACACTCAGAAGAAGAGGTTTTTAATTTAGTAGATAAACGTTGGAAAGGTTTAAAATTATTAAGACAAAATTTAGGGGATCAAAACATCGACTTTCAACAAAATAAAGGTTTCGAATTGTGTGAAAATATTTCTTTTTATGAAGAATGTATTGCTAAAAAAGATAAAATTAATAAACTTTTAAAACCTATTTTTAAAACGGATGTTTTCTCTACATCTGATAATGTTTTTAATTTTCAAAAAATTCACAAAAATTATATTGTTAATAATTTTGAAGGACAAATTGATACAGGTCAAATGGCCTATGAATTACTTCACAAAGTACAACAATTAGGTGTTAAAATTATAAACAATATAAATGTAGATAGCTTTACTGAAGGAAGTTTTAATGTAAGCATAAAAACCAATAGATTAGACTTTTACACAAATAAATTAATCGTTACAACAAACGGGTTTTCAAAACAACTTCTAAATGAAAATGTAAAACCCGCAAGAGCACAAATACTTATAACTAAGCCTATAAAAAACTTACAAGTAAAAGGAACTTTTCATTTAGACAAAGGTTATTATTATTTTAGAAATATTGACAATAGAATTCTATTTGGAGGCGGTAGAAATCTTGATTTTAAAACTGAAGAAACTACAGTTTTTGGGCAAACAAAAACTGTTCAAAATAAATTGGAAGAAATTTTAAAAGAAACAATTCTGCCGAATATTAATTTTGAGGTTGAACAAAGGTGGAGTGGAATTATGGGTGTTGGAAACCAGAAAAAAGCAATTGTAAAGCAATTGTCAAACAATGTGTATTGTGGAGTTCGTTTAGGAGGAATGGGAGTTGCAATTGGCAGTATAGTTGGTAAAGAATTGGCAGAATTGGTAAATTAAAAATTTAGATACAAACATAACTTGTAACACTTTGAAAGAAAATGGTTTTTTTGATATCATCATTATTGGTGGGGGTTTAGCAGGACTTTGCAATGCAATTCATTTATCAAAATATGGCAAAGATGTTTTGTTGATAGAGAAAAATAATTACCCAAAACACAAAGTTTGTGGAGAATATATTTCTAATGAAGTTTTACCTTATTTACAATTTTTAGATTTTAATCCATTTGATTTTGGTGCTGTAAAAATTGAGAATTTTCAAATATCAACTACGAATAATAAAACTATTAATGCCAAATTACCTCTAGGTGGTTTTGGAATTTCACGTTATCAAATTGATCTAGAATTATCAAAAAAGGCGCTTCAAAATGGTGCAATTATTTTGCAAGATTCAGTTATAGATGTTCAATTTATAGATGATCATTTTTCAGTTACTACCAAAGGAAACAAAAGATTTACTTCAAAAATATGTATTGGTGCTTTTGGGAAACGTTCTGCACTAGATAAAAAAATGAATCGCGATTTTATCAAGAAAAAATCACCTTATTTGGGTGTAAAATTACATGTAAAAGATTTTGATTTTTCAGAAGATTTAGTGGCGCTTCATAATTTTAAAGGGGGTTATTGTGGGGTTTCTAAAGTAGAAAAAAATATAATTAACTTGTGCTATATATCTGATTTTACAACATTTAAAAAATATAAGAATATTAATGAATTTCAAGAAAAGGTAGTTTTTAAGAATAAATTTTTGAGAGCGGTTTTTCAAAATTCTAAACCAGTTTGGGATAAGTCTTTGTCTATCAGTCAAATTTCTTTTGAAACTAAAAATCCTATTGAAAATCATATGATTATGTGTGGAGATTCTGCCGGAATGATTCATCCACTTTGTGGAAACGGTATGAGTATGGCAATACAATCTTCCCAAATTGCTTCTAAACTTATTCTAAATTATTTAAATGATAAAATTCCTTCAAGAATTCAACTGGAAAAGCTATATATTACACAATGGAATAAAGAATTTAAATGGCGTTTAAAGACAGGGCATTTTATTGCTAGATTATTTAGAAATGATACAATTGCAAATCTTTTGCTAAAAATTTTACAAAAAACCCCATTTTTATTACCTCTAATTATCAAACAAACACATGGCAAAGCAATAAAGGTTTAATGGATTTTTTGGTCAAAACAAAACAAAGAACAGAAAAAGAAGAATTAATGGATGATTTTTCTATTGGAGGTGATTTATTGCGCGATACTTTAGATAAGTTAGAAAATATAAATAGGTGGTTAGGTGGAAATAAAGCAACTATTAACGGATTAAAATTTATTTTAAAAAATCATTCAAAAGAACAGGAAATAACAATTGTTGATATAGGTTGTGGTCACGGAGATATTTTAAGAGATGTTGCTAAATTTGGTAAAAATAATGGTTATAAGTTTAATTTAATAGGAGTTGACGCAAACCCAACAGCAATTGAATACGCGAATGAACTGTCTAAAGATTATGAAAAGTTGAGTTTTAAAACTGAAGATATTTTTTCAGAAGAATTTCAAAATAGAGAGTTTGATATTGTTTTATCCACATTGTTTTTACATCATTTTAAAGAACCACAATTGCTTTCTTTTTTAGAACACACCATAAAAAAAACGAAAATAGGAGTTGTTGTAAATGATTTACACAGGCATAAACTAGCTTATTATTTGTTTATGTTGCTTTCTCCTTTCATTAAAAATAAAATGATTGTTGAAGATGGTTTAACATCAGTTTTGCGAGGTTTTAAACGAAAAGATTTGGAGAAAATTTCTAGCAAATTAAAAATAAAAACACAAATTTCATGGAAATGGGCATTCCGTTTTTTATGGATAATCAAAAAATAAATGGCAGTTAAAATAACATCAGTTGCTAAACAACTACCAAAATATTCTAGAGAAACTAAAGATATTATTCCATTTGTAAAATTATGGATGCAAGGTCAAGAAACTCGTTTTCAAAGAAAAGTAATCAAACTTTTTGAAGGGGCAGCAGTGGACAAACGTTATTCAATTATGGATCCTGAAGAAGTTTTTACAGCGACTTCTTTTGAAGATAAAAACAATATTTACAAAAGGGAAGTAACGGAATTAGCAGAAAAATCACTTAAAAAATCACTCGAAAAAGCAAAATTAAAGCCAACAGATTTAGATTACATTATTACCGTGAGTTGCACTGGTATTATGATTCCTTCTGTAGACGCTTATTTGATTAATTCTTTAGGAATGAATCAAAATATTGTGCGTTTGCCAGTAACAGAAATGGGTTGTGCAGCAGGTGTTTCTGGAATTATTTATGCAAAGAATTTTTTAAAATCAAATCCAAACAAAAGAGCGGCGGTAGTTGCTGTAGAAGCACCAACAGCCACGTTTCAATTAAATGATTTTTCGATGACCAACATTGTAAGTGCAGCTATTTTTGGTGATGGGGCATCAGCTGTGATTTTGTCTTCTTTTCAGGAAGATAACGGACCTACAATTGTAGATGAAGAAATGTATCATTTTTTCGATGCAACTCATATGATGGGTTTTAATTTGGTAAATTCAGGCTTACAAATGATTTTAGATAAAAGCGTACCGCAAAAAATTTCAAATCATTTCCCGGAAATTATTTACCCTTTTTTAGAGAAAAACAGTTTAAAAATAGAAGACATTCATCATTTGATTTTTCATCCAGGAGGAAAAAAAATAGTTCAAACAGTAGAGGATTTATTTGGTGCTTTGGGCAAAAATATTGACGATACTAAAGAAGTATTGCGTTTATATGGCAATATGTCTAGCGCAACGGTGTTGTACGTTTTAGAGCGTTTTATGGACAGAAACCCTCAACAAGGAGAACGAGGAATTATGTTGAGTTTTGGACCTGGGTTTTCGGCACAACGGATTTTATTAGAGTGGTAAAAATGGAATAGATAAAAAGAAAATGAATTCAGCACAAATTATAAATTTATTGCCTTATAACAAGCCATTTTTGTTTGTTGATGAAATTACAAAAATATCAGAAAATGGGGTTCATGGAAATTACACTTTTATGGAAGAATCTTTTTTTTACAAAGGACATTTTAAAGACAATCCAATAACTCCTGGTGTAATTCTAACAGAAACAATGGCACAAATTGGTTTGGTTTGTTTAGGTCTTTATTTATTAAAAGACAATATTTCATCAGAAAGTAAAACACAAATCGCGCTAACATCCAATGAAATTGATTTTTTTCTTCCAGTTCTACCTAATGAAAAAGTATATATTATTTCAGAAAAGATGTATTTTAGATTCAATAAGTTAAAATGTAAGGTAAAAATGCTGAATTCTAAAAATGAGCTTGTTTGTAGAGGAACAATTTCTGGAATGTTACACATATAAGAAAGTTGTTTCGGGTAATTTTGAAGGATGAATACTAACGTATAAATTGGGTTAAGTAAAATATAATATTGAATAATAGAGTAGTCATAACAGGTCTGGGAGTTGTAGCGCCAAATGGTGTAGGTTTAGCCGAATTTAATGAAGCCATTCAAAATGGAACATCAGGAATACAATTTCATCAACATTTAAAAGACATAGGTTTTTCTTGCTGTATTGGGGGAATACCAAGGGTTTCTGAAGATAAAATAGCAGAATATTTAACTCCACTTCAACTAAGAGGTTTTAATAGTACATCTATTTTATACGGAATAATATCAGCAATAGATGCTTATAAAGATGCTGGTTTTTCTGTTGATGAAAAGTCGAAATCAGATTACGATTCTGGAATTATTTTTGGAACAGGAACCTCTGGTATTGAAAAATTTAGGGAGTCGATTTATAAAATTGATGATCAAAATGTAAGACGCTTAGGCAGTACTTCTGTTGTACAAACCATGTCTAGTGGAATTTCAGCTTATTTAGGAGGTATTTTTGGTTTTGGCAATCAAGTAACTACAAATTCATCAGCATGTACAACAGGAACAGAAGCTATTTTATTAGGTTTTGATCGAATTAAAAGTGGAAAAGCAAAAAGAATGTTAGTTGGCAGTTCTAGCGATAGCAGTTTGTATTCTTGGGGAGGTTTTGATGCAATGCGTGTTATGACTTACAAACACAATAAAAGTCCTGAAAAAGGTTCTCGACCGATGAGTGCAAGCGCTTCAGGTTTTGTGCCAGGAAGTGGGGGAGGAGCTTTAGTTTTAGAATCTTTAGAAAGTGCTTTAGCAAGAAAAGCGACTATTTATGCTGAGGTTTTAGGCGGAAATGTGAACTCTGGAGGACAAAGAAATGGAGGAACACTAACAGCTCCAAATGCAGAAGCTGTTCAAAAATGTATTTCAAAAGCTTTAGTAAATGCAAATATTTCTGCAGACAAAATTGATGTTATCAATGGGCACTTAACAGCAACATCAAAAGATGCTCTAGAAATTGAAAATTGGACAAGGGCATTACAAAGAAAGAAGAACGGTTTTCCTTATATAAATTCTTTAAAATCTCAAGTGGGCCATTGCTTAGCAGCTTCAGGAGCTATTGAATCTGTAGCGTCAGTTTTGCAAATTAAACACCAGTTTGTATTTCCTAACATTAATTGTGAAGATGTACATCCAGAAATTTTAGAGTTGATATCAGAAGATAAAATTCCACAAAAACGTATTAAAAAAGAGATAAATATTTTGGCAAAAGCAAGTTTTGGTTTTGGTGATGTAAACGCTTGTGTTATCTTTAAAAAATATCCTGAATAAATGACAAAAGAAGAAATTATAAGTAAATTAACAATCATTGTAAAACCTTATGTTCAAAATGAAAACGGTTTTAAAAACCTTAACGAAAACACTGATTTTATAAACGATTTAGAAATAAATTCAGCAAATCTTGTAGATATTATTTTGGACGTAGAAGATGAGTTTGATATTCATATAGATAATGATGCTATGGAAAAAATGTTATCAATAAAAGAAACGGTAACTATTATTCAGACCAAAATAAATGCATAGGTTGGGTAATGATATTATTGATTTAAACTTAGCGAAAACCCAAAGTAATTGGGAGCGTAAAGGTTTTTTAGAAAAACAATTTACAGAGCAAGAACAAGAAATAATATTAAATTCAACAAATTCATTTTTACAAGTTTGGTTGTTTTGGTCTATGAAAGAAGCTGCTTATAAATGCTACACGCAAGAGTTTCCAAAACGATTTTTTAATCCTAAAAAAATTATTTGTTCAATAGATTCAGAGGATAGAAATACAGTAACAATTTATGCTAGAAAATTCCATATAACATATTCACTAAACAAAAATTACATTCACACCATAGCTTTTACAGATGATGAGAAAAAACTTTTTTCTAACTCATTTTTTATTGGTGAAAATGAGCATCAAACGTTAAAAACTTACAAACAACTGCTTTGTAACTTTGATACAAACGTGCAGCTTAAAAAAAATCAAATAGGAGTTCCGTTTCTGTATCAAAAAGGAAAAAAATTACCTGTTTCAATATCAACTTCTCATCATGGAAATTATGGTGCGTTTGCTTTTTCTCATTTATAATGGATGTAAAAATTGAACTTTTAAAACAGTGTAGAGGGTTTGTAAATAAGAGATTACAAACCGTTGAAGAAATTATAAAATCAAATCAAAAAGCTTTAAGTTCAGAGACCAAAAGCTCTGCAGGAGACAAGCATGAAACTGGCAGAGCAATGTTACAATTAGAGATGGAAAAGGCAGGCCAACAATTGGCTGGGATTGTTGTAATGAAAACAATATTGTCTAAAATTGATATTTCTAAAACTACCAAAAAAGCTCATTTAGGCAGCGTAATTTATACAACGTCGGCAAATTACTTTTTATCAATTTCTGCAGGTAAACTTGTTATTGATGATGTTATTTTTTTTGCCATATCTGTTTCTTCACCCATAGGAAAACAACTTTTAGGTAAAAAGGTTAACGACGATTTTACGTTTAATGGTAAAAAGATTACTATTTTAAAACTGGAGTAATTTGTTTTAAGTTTTAGATAAAATTAGGATTGAAAATTAAACCTACTTGTTCTCCTTTTTCAAGACAATTATGATGATTTAAAAATATATTTTGATTATTAAATTCAACTTCTACCAACCAGTAAGATCCTTTAAAATAGGAGTTTTTAACTATAGCTATATCATTATTTTTAGCTGCAATTTTTATTTGGTGAGGATATAGCAGTTCTTTTTTTGAATTTATAATAATTACATTCACATCATCAAATAACGTGGCAATATATTTTTCTTTAGGATTTTGATATATATTTTTAGGGCTGTCCTTTACCAATATTTTTTGCTCTTTAATAACAATTAATTGATCTGCAAAAGAAAGAGCATCGTGTTTGTCATGAGTGGCTATGATGCAAGTAATTTTTTTATCCTTTAAATATTGAAATAAATTACGTCTTAATGAGTTTTTTTTAAAATTGTCAATTTGGCCAAAAGGTTCATCTAATAACAGTAATTCAGGTTCTTTTGCTAAAGCTCTTGCTATTGCCACACGCTGTTTTTGTCCTCCACTTAAATTCTTAACTTTTACCTTTTCAAAAGCTTTCATTTCTATAACTTCGAGCAACTCTTGTGTACGTTTTTCACTTTCTTTAGGATAAAAACGAGACAAAAATTTTTTAATATTTTCACTTACTGAGATGTAAGGCATTAAATCAAAATCTTGAGCCACGTATTTGAATTTCTCAAAACCTGGTACAAGATGAAAAGCAGGACCTAAAATTTGAGTTTCATCCCAAATAATTTCTCCTTTTTTTAAGTCTAATAAACCGTAAATAACTTTTAAAAGAGTAGATTTTCCACAACCACTTTCACCCATAATACAAAGGTGTTCTCCTTTTTTTAAAGTAAAATTGAAGTTTTCTAGAATCGTCTTTTTATCGTTGTATTCAAAAGAGATATTGTTTACTGTAAGCATAAAATTTATAAAAAGCGGTTGTACCAACTTTCTTCAATAGGTACTTCCCAAAAATTTTTAAATTCTTCGTTGTTTGTAATTAGGTTGTCAAAAATGATAGTTTTACCAGTCAGAGCCTTATTTTTCAACAACTTTTTAAAGTCTTTAAGTTCTTTGTATTGTACAAATTTACCTTGTTTAAAGCAGACGTTCATTTTATCTAAAAGCTCCAATTTATAGGTGTTTTGAAGCTCTAAAATAAAGGAAACAGATGCATCAACATCTACGTTTGTTAGTGTTGTATTTTCATCATCTGCAATTAAAACGATAAACCTATTGTACAAAAATTGATAGGAAGCTTTAAAGTTTTCATCATCAGATTTCCAATTTTCTACAAAAGATCTTATTTTCTCATCAACTTCTTCAATTTCTAAAGGATAGAATTTTCTGCTAGAAGGGTAAATCCAAACTTTAGCGTCATTAGAAATGGATTCATAATCTATAAACATAATGAAAATATATTTTTGCAAAGATAAGCAAAGAAAAACCGCAAACTTCACTTGAAATTTACGGTTTTACAAAATATATTATATGTTTTAAGAAGTTTCTCTTTTAAAACTACTAAAGTTAAATGGCTAAGATTTTACAAAGGATATAAAATCTTCTTGGGTACTTTTTCCTTTATCTTTGTTATACCAAACTTGCAAATCTTGTTTTAATTGGGCATCTAAATTTCCGTTTTTGGCCTTGTATTCAGCAACCATTCTGTTTGCAAAAGATGGTCTCGGTCCCCAAGTTTTTAGCACATTATTGTTTTTATCTAGCGCTATTAGTTTTGGTATAGATCTTCCTCCATTTGTCAAAAACAAATCCATTAATTCAAGGTTTTCGTCACGTAAAACAAACTTCATATTAATGTTTTCATTTAGTTCTGCAATTTTGTTAAGAACAGGTAAATTTTGCGCAGCATCACCACACCATCCTTCAGTAAGCACCAACCAAGTTTGAGTTTCTTTTAAGGCTTGGACTTTTTGTCTAGTTTCTTCAGAAATTTTTATGGTTTTATCTAAACGTTTCATTCTTCTATCGTTCAGCATGCTGTAGTTGGTTAAGTCTTCAGATTGGTTGGGACCTGTAGATTTTCCTTCTGCCAATAAATCGCTTACTAAATCTCTGTATTCTTGATAGGTATATGTGTTTTGTAAACTTTTTTCTATAATAGTTTTCATTGTTTAAATACTTAATTTTATCATTTAGACGCAAAATTATTTTAAACTTACACTACTTATTGTGCTTACTTTTTTAAATTTTTGAAAATATCTTTGGTCATCGATTCTAAATCGAACTGATGCTGCCATCCCCAATCATTTCTTGCTTTAGAATCATCAATAGATGAAGGCCAACTATCTGCAATTTCTTGCCTAAAATCTGATTTATAGCTAATTTTAAAATTAGGAATGTATTTCTTAATGGCTTTTGCAACCTCTTTTGGAGTAAAATCCATCGCCGCCAAATTGTAACTATTTCTAATTTTAATATCCTCTGGTTTTGCTTGCATTAGCTGTATGGTTGCATTTACAGCATCATCCATATACATCATTGGTAAGCGAGTATTTTCAGATAAGAAACATTCGAACTTTTGCTCTTCTAAAGCTTTAAAATAAATATCTACAGCGTAATCTGTTGTGCCCCCTCCAGGTTTTGTTTTTAAAGAAATAATTCCTGGATATCTTAAACTACGCACATCTACTCCATATTTTTCATGATAATAACTGCACCAAAACTCACCTGAAACTTTGCTAATTCCGTAAACCGTAGAAGGCTCCATGACTGTTTTTTGTGGTGTATTTTCTTTTGGTGTAGTAGGGCCAAAAACAGCAATGGAACTTGGCCAGTAAATTTGTTGAATATGTTTTTCTTTTGCTAAATCTAAAACTGCAAGAAGTGAATTCATGTTTAAATTCCAAGCTTTTTGTGGGTATTGCTCTGCTGTTGCAGATAACATTGCAGCTAATAAATAAACTTGAGTAACGTTGTATTTTTTAATGATATTTAAAATAGTTGCTTTATCAGTTGCATCAATAATTTCAAAAGGTCCAGAAGCCATCATTTCTTCATTTCCCTCTCTAATATCAGAGGCAATTATGTTAGAATTTCCGTAAATAAGACGTAACTTTTGAGTAAGCTCTGTGCCTATTTGGCCACTAGCACCTAAAACAAGAATAATGGGTTTCATTAGTTAAAATTATGATTTTGGTAAAAACAAAGGTACTTAATATTATTATTCGTAATTATATTTCTTTAAAACATTTGTTTATTATTGATTGTGAAATAGAAATTCGATTAAATTTAAGTTTTTGATAGGAGTATCAACTTTAAAAATTGTTTATTTTTACAAACTAAATTGATGTTTTGAAATACTCTTTATCGTTTTTAATTTTAATTATTTTTTTTTCTTGTAAGGATAAAAAAGAGCAGACTCTCCCAAAAGATAATGTTCAACCCCTTTTGAGCGTGGTAAAAGAATATCCTTCTGTAAAACAAATTTCTCCTATTTTTAGAAAGGATGTTGAAAATTGGGAAGAGTTAAACGCTATTGCTGATTTTTTAGATAGATTTAAAAAAGGTTCTGCAAATGAGGTTTTGAGCAATGCACTTGAGTTAAAAGGGTTGATAAAAAGTTTAAAAGACAGTGTAAAACCGAACCTTTTTGATGATGCAGCTTTTAAAACGAGAATTAATATCTTAAATAATGAAACATTGCGCTTGGCGGATATGACCTCTATTTCTGCCATATCAGCTGAGGAAGTGCATTTACAAACAGAGAAAATTATTAATGCTTTTTCTGCAATAAATGCAAAAATAAACACAGTCTTGTCTAAAAAGCGTTTTGAAGATGAAATAGGAGTATCTATTAGTTTTGTTGGTTTAGATTCTACTAAAATGGATAGTGTAACTAGAAAAAGTTTAAATAGCAAGGTTAAGTTAGAACCGATGCTTGATGAAAAAACTAAGCCTAAAAAATTAAAGCCTCAATTGGACTTAAAAACAAAACAGTAATGAAAAAAAAAATTCTTTTTCTTTTAATCTTTCCTTTTATCACATCTTGCTCAAGTACTAAAAAAAGTATTTCAATTGACGACAAAAACACAATTAAAGCATATGTTAATCTAGTTTTAAACAATTGGCATTTGGCAGCTGCCGAAGCCAATTTTGATGCTTATTTTGGTAAAATGGACACTATTTCTGTTTTTATTGGTACAGATGCTTCTGAAAATTGGACAAAAAAGGAGTTTTCAGACTTTAGTAAACCTTATTTTGACAAAGGAAAAGCTTGGGATTTTCAAACATTAGAACGTAACATTTATGTAAATACATCTGGAGACTTTGTTTGGTTTGATGAGTTATTAAATACTTGGATGGGCACATGCAGAGGTTCAGGTGTTTTGGAAAAGAAAGGTAAAACATGGAAAATAAAACATTATGTTTTATCTGTTTCCATACCAAACGATGATGTGCAAAAGGTTATTGCTGCAAAGAAAAAAAGTGATTCTATCTTTTTGAAAAAGTTTAATTAAGAAACTTCTTCATTTACCACTTTATAAACGAGTTCATTTTCAAAACCTTTTCGTAACAAAAACCCGATAAGTTTTTGTTTTCTTTTGTAAATATTCGATTCAGAAATTACTGCATTTCTGTTTGCTGTAATTCTATATATTGTTGCTATATATTCAGTTTCGTCAATTTCTTTTAATGCAGTTTTAATATTGTAAGCAGAAATATCTTTGAATTTTAGCTCTCTTACAATACGCTGCTTTCCCCAGTTTTTTATTCTGAATTTGCCTCTTGCAAAGCTTTTTGCAAAACGTTCTTCATTAAGAAAATTATCTTGCATAAGGCTTAATAAAATCATTTCTTTAGCTTCAGGAATTAAGTTGTATTCCCTCATTTTTTGTTCCACTTCCTTATGACAGCGATCTTGATAAACGCAATATTGTTCTATTTTACGTTTTATTTCATGAACTGTGAAAGATTTCTTTTTCTCAATCATCTTTTCGAAAATACAAAAAGGATTGAAACTCGATGGCTTCAATCCTTTTTAAATTTGAAAAATTTTAAGATAGTATTACCCAATTTCTTGAATTTGTTTGTCCATTTGTAGCTGTTTATCACTTTTATTTCCTTTCAACCACATTTTGAATTTCATGATTAAAAAGAATAAAATAGGCACAACAATTAGTGTTAAAAAGGTAGCTATAAATAAACCATAAATTACTGTCCAAGCTAAAGGGCCCCAGAAAATTACGTTATCTCCTCCAAAATAAATGTTTGCATCAAAGTCACTAAACAATGTAAAGAAGTTGATGTTTAATCCTATAGCTAACGGAATTAAGCCTAAAATGGTAGTAATTGCCGTTAGTAATACAGGGCGTAAACGAGCCTTACCTGCTTTTACTACACTTTCAAAGAGATCTTCAGTCGGTAAATAATCTTTAGCGCCTAAATTTAATGTTTCCTTTTTTCTATCGATTAATAACTGGGTGTAATCTAAGAGAACAACTCCGTTATTTACAACAATTCCTGCGAGAGATATAATTCCCATCATTGTCATCATAATTACAAATGATGATCCAGTGATTACAATTCCACCAAAAACGCCAATGAAGCTTAAGAAAATGGCAATCATAATAATTCCTGGTTTAGAAACTGAATTGAATTGGAAAATTAAAATAAAGAAAATCAAGGCTAAACCTTTAAAGAAAGCACCGCCTAAAAAGGATTGTTGCTTATTTTGTTCTTCAATTTGTCCTGTATAATCAATTTTTATGTTTGCAGGTTTGTCTGCAAAGTTTTTCATTTCTTCTTTAATCTGGTTTACAACAGCGGCAGCATCAACATAACCAGGAGCTAATTGAGAATAAATGGTAACCACACGTTTAGTATCTTTATGTTTAATAGCACTAAAACCAGAGCTATTACTTTGTTTAGCTACTGCAGAAATAGGAATAGCTTTTACCCTACCAGTATTATCTCTAAAGGTTATTTTTTGATTAAATAGAGCGCTTTTGTTGTATCTAATATCTTCTTTAAAACGAACGTTGATGTCATAATCTTCTCCATCTTCTTTATAGATTCCTGCTTTAGCTCCAAAAATAGCATTACGTAACTGTTGTCCAACTTGCCCAGTTGCAACTCCTAGTTCACCAGCCTTTTTTCGGTCTACAATAACCTTCATTGACGGTTTGTCTTTATTCACATCAATCTTTAACTCATCTACACCAGGTACGTTTCTTGTATTCACATACGCTCGCATTTTTTCTGCTGTTGAAATTAACTCTTCATAATCATCGCCCTCTAATTCAATATTAATTGGAGCTCCTGTAGGAGGACCATTTGCGTCTTTTTCAACAGAAATTAAAACTCCTGGGTAAATTCCAGTAAGCGCTTCTTGCACTTTTTGTCTTAATTGTTCGCTATCTAAACCACGTCTGTATTTGTATTGACGCATAGATGCCGTTATTTTTCCTTTATGTGGCATTTCTGCTGAAGAACCACCATCTGTATTTGGGTTTCCAGCACCTTCACCTACTTGAGAAACAGCACTTTCTACCATAAAATTTCGCTCTCCATCCATGTACATTTCTTCATTTAAAATGCCATAAACACGCTGTTCTATTTCTTTGGTGATTTTATTAGTCTCATAAATATCTGTTCCCTGTGGATATTCAATATACACTACAACTTGGTTTGGTTTATTGTCTGGGAAAAATTCAATTTTTGTTCTTTGTGATGCAACTGATGCCCCAAAACCACCAAAAGCAGCAAAAAGTAGTATAAACGTTCCAATGGTAATTAAACCCGGTTTCCATCCTTTTAAAGCACCTCTTAGTAATTTTTCATATACATTTTCAAGCCAAACTAAGGTATTTCTTTGAAAGTAATTTGCAGCTTTTCTTAAAACTAAGCGATACACCCATAACATAATTGCAGTAAATACCATTACAGAACCTAAAGCTCTGAATTCGCCACCAAAAACAAAAATTAATATTCCAATACCAGCAACAATAGCTGAAAGAGAGATGATTCTTTTTAATGGCATTTCTTTATCTTCAGTAGTCATAAACTGAGAAACTAAAACTGAGTTAAAGAAAATAGCAACTACTAAAGACGAGCCTAAAACTACTGAAAGTGTTATAGGGAAATAAATCATAAACTGACCAAAAAGTCCTGGCCACAAACCCAAAGGAACAAAAGCTGCAACTGTTGTTACTGTAGATATGATAATAGGATATGCAATTTCTCCAATACCTTTTTTAGCGGCTTCAACTCTGCTTAATCCTTCTTCATCCATTAAACGATATACGTTTTCTACTACTACAATTCCGTTATCTACAAGCATTCCAAGTCCCATAATCAGCCCAAAAAGAATCATGGTATTTAGTGTATAACCTAATGCTGCTAATATCATAAGAGACATAAACATTGACATAGGAATTGCAAAACCAACAAATAGTGCGTTTTTAAATCCTAAGAAAAACATTAAGACAACAACAACTAAAATAATTCCAAAAATGATATTATTTACTAAGTCATCAACTTGACCAATAGTTTTGTCTGATAAATCGTTGGTGATTGTTATTTCTAAATCCGCAGGAAAATAATCTTTAATAGCTTTGTTAACAATTATTTTAATTTGATCAGCGGCAGCTACCATGTTTTTACCAGCACGTTTTTTAACATCTAACATTACTACTTGTTTTCCGTCTTTTCTAGCAAATGTAGTTTTGTCTTTTTCTCTAAAACGAATTGTAGCAATATCCTTTAAATATATAGAGCTTCCTTTTTCTGATTTAATTACAAAATCTTCGAGATCTGATGGATGTTCAATTTCTCCTAAAATTCGAATTGTTCTTCTTTGTCCACTTGCAATTAAGTTACCAGCAGAAGAAGTAACATTCCCGTTTTGAATGGCCCCAACAATATCATTGAAGCTTACTTGCATTGCCATCATTTTGTAGATATCAACGGCTATTTCTACTTCTTTGTCTTGTACACCTCTAATATCTGCTTTCTTTACTTCTGTTAAATCTTCTATATCATCTTGCAAATATTCTGCAAAGAATTTTAATTTTTGAAGTGGATAATCTCCAGAAATATTGATATTTAAAAATGGAATTTCTTCAGATAAATTTAAATCAAAAGCCTTGGGATCTACTTTTGCTCCATTAAATGTAGGCCAGTCTTCACCTGCTTTTTCAGTATCTAGTTTGTCTTTTACACGTTGTTTGGCAACTTCAACATCCATGTCATCATCAAACTCTACAATAATCATAGAATAATCTTCTTGCGACGTTGAGGTAATTTCTACAACACCACTTAAACTTTTTAATTGATCTTCAAGTGGGTCAGTAATTAACTTTTCTATGTCTTCAGCTGTGTTTCCTGGATATAAAGTACTGATGTAAATTTTAGTTTCTTTAATTTCTGGAAAATCTTCTCTAGGCATACTGAAATATGCAGAGATTCCAAGAACAAGAATTAAGAAAATAGTAACATACATTGTGGTTTTATTATTAATTGCCCACGATGAAAGCTTAAATTCTTTATCTGTTTTTTTATTTTTAGCCATTAGTTGTTAGTTTTAAAAAATTTTATAACCTGATATCATTTTTGATATGTTTAATTCAATATTCATGAATTCAAAGTTTTAAAATCAGGTTTATTTTAAAGTTTCGTATATATTTATTTACGACTAATTTTAATTTCTTGTGCATCTTTAACGCTTCTAGCGCCAGCTTTTATTAAAATATCTCCAACCTTTACACCTTCTAAAATCTCAATAATATCTCCTTGAGATTTTCCTGTTTTAACAACTACTTGTTTTGCAATTCCTTTATCGTTTTTCAGATTTTTAATAACGTAAACATACTGTTTGCCTTCTGCATTTTCTGAAATAATACTTTGAGGAATTAAAATAGCTTCAGGGTTAGTGTAATCGTTAATTTGTAACCTAGCAGTTAAGTTTGGTTTTATACTTCTGTCTTTATTTGGTACACCAACTTCTACTTTAAAAGTTCTATTTACAGGGTTGATAAAATTACCTGTTTGACGCACTTTGGTGTTTAAGTTTTTTCCTAATACAGGAAATTCAATTGCTACTGTTTTTCCTGGAGTAATGGAAGAAATGTAAGTTTCAGGAACATCTGCTTCAATAAACATATTTGCTAAATTCACTATTCTAAAAACTTCTGAACTAGGTCCAGGAGCTACAACTGTTCCTTGGTCTTTGATAACATCATCTATAATTCCTGAAAAAGGTGCTCTAATTGTTGTTTTATCCAACTGTTTTTTCAGTTGCGCTAAAGCGTTTGTTTGCGATTTAAAATTTGTTTCTGCTTGTAAAAATTGAATTTCTGATCCAATTTTTTCGTCCCACAACCTTTTTTGACGCTCATAAGTTGTTTTTGCTAAAGCAGTTGTAGCCTCCAATTGAGCTACTTGTTGTGCCATTCCTCCATCATCAATTTTGGCTAGAGATTGCCCTTTTTTAACTTTTTGCCCTTTTTTAACATAAACTCTTTCTAATCTTCCAGGCATTTCTGGATAAATTAAAACGTTTTGTTTTGTTTTCACATCACCTTGTAATTCTAAATAATGATTAAAAACTTCGGTTTTAATAGTAATTGCTGTAACTAAAGGTACTTTTTTTAAAGTATCTAGTTTTTCTATAGCTCTGTTTAATTGTTTGATTTCATTAGAAATTTCTTGTATTTTTTTATCTAATTCAGATTTTTTAGTACGAATTTGTTTTAAGTTTTGGCTTGCAATAACAGCTTCTAAAGACTGTTGTTTTTTATCACCTCCACAAGAGGATAAAATGAACATTGCGAGTACTAGTGAATATATTTTTCTCATTTCTGATTTGTTTATTTAATTGGAATGTTTAAGGCGTTTTCTAGAGTAGCTTTTTTGGCAATTATGTTTAGCATTGCTCTTACATAAGAATCTTGCTGACTATGTAATTGATTTTGAGCTTGTAGTAAATCAAAACTCGTGGTAAGACCCTCGTTAAATTTTATTTGTTGTTTTTTCTCAATTCTTTCTGCAAGGTTTAAGTTTTTTTGTGCAGTTTCATAATTATCAATACTCAATTGATAATCGCTCTTTGCGCTTTGAGCGGCCAAACTAAGTTGCTGTTTGGTTTCCTCTAAACGAACATCAGCAGTTTCTAAATCAAATTTTGCTTGTGCTGTTTTTGCTTTTCTACCAAAACTACTAAAAATGGGAACGTTTAAACTTACGCCCAATGTTGAGGATTGAAACCAACGTTGTTCACTTTTAAAAAAGTTGAAATTATTAGAAAAAGCCTGAGTTCCATAATTTACAAATGCACTTAAACTTGGTAAATTTTTACTTTTTTCTAATTGAACCATTAAACGTTTTGTTTCTCTGTCGTTTTCTGCAATTCTAAAATCTATGTGATTTGTGATATCAAATTCTTCTACTAATAAATTTAAATCGGTACTTTCAACAACTAAAGACTCTAAAGTATCTGTTAACTCAACTTGAGTATCAATAGCAGTACCTATGGCAATATTTAACATTTGGTAGGCAATTCCTTTTAATCTCTCTGAGGCTTTGATATTGTTTTCTACATTTCCTTTAATTATTTCAAATTGTTCAACGTTTTCTTGTTCCGTTAATCCATTATCATAAGCCAGTGTAGTTTCTTTTAGAATTTTGTCGTTTACAGCTTGGTTTCTTTTGAGAATCTCGATGGTTTTTTCTGCGATCAAAATATTTCCATAAGCGTTAATTACAGCTTCTCTTGTTAGCAGTTCTGTTTTTTCTTTTGCTTGTTCAGAGATTTTTAAAAATGTTTTAGATGCTTGTAAACCCACTAAGTAAGAGCCATCAAAAATTAGTTGTGTTAAGGTTACTGAGGCGTTTGCATTTTGTTTTGTGCCAAAAACAAACTCTTCGTTAACACCATCACCGTTTATATCAGCAACGCTAATAGGTTGTTTTAAAAAATTTTGATAATCTAAAGCTCCGCTAATTTGTGGTAATCCTATAGTGGTCGTTTCCCAAACGGTTTCTTTAGCAATTTTAATATCATTACTAGCCGCTTTTGCATTATAGCTGTTTACTAACGCAAAGTCAATGGCTTCTTTTAAAGAAAGTTCCATTGTTTTTTCTTGTGCTTTTAATATTGATGTAAAAGCTAAAAAAGAAATGATGTATACGTATTTCTTCATTTATATTTGATTCTTTTTTAATTGTTTTTCTAATTTTTTAATGCCTTTTTCTGTACAAATTCCTCTTAAATGATATTCATAATAATAGTTCATTAAGGTTTTCATTGAATAATTATTCAAAGGAAATTGGTCTTTGTCTTTAATACCAATAATTCCAGTAAAATAAATTCTAGAGATAAATTCAACATCTATATTTTCTCTGTAAACTCCTAGCTCAATGCCATATGTAAGATTTTCTTTTACACAATCATGCATTACATTAAACTGTTTTTGCTTTAAAGACATGTAAATTTTTGGATAATATTTTTGAAGTTGATATTGAGGTGAAGATTTTTCATCCTTTAAATGATACATTACAAATTGTTTAATGTTAAACAACTCATCAATAGGATTTTCTTTTAAAGCACAAATATCATCAATGCCAGATGAAATGATGTTAAACGTATGATTACTTACAGCATTCACCAATTCAGTTTTATTTTTAAAATACTTATAAATTGTTTTTTTAGAAACCCCTAAGGCTCCTGCAATCTCATCCATAGTAACACTTTTAAAACCTAAGTTTAAAAAAAGTTCGTTTGATTTCTCTAAAATTTTATCACGCATTAACATTTTGCAAAAATACAACAGGAAACTTTAGAAACAAAAAAAGTTTCCAAAGTTTTAATGTTTTTTTAACATTTCATTTAAAAAGAGCAATTTCTTTACTGTATTTTTACAAAAAATTTAAGATTTGGATATTTTACACTATCAACAACAGTTTTTAGGTTATTTAGAATCAAAAAATTGGATAAAAGAACCTAAAAATCTATACGAACCTGTAGATTACATTTTACAATTGGGGGGCAAAAGAATTCGTCCAGTTTTAACTTTAATGGCAGCTGATATTTTTTCTAAAGACTACCAAAAAGCTTTGCCAGCAGCTTTAGCTGTTGAGGTTTTTCATAATTTTACTTTGGTACATGACGATATTATGGACGATGCACCTTTAAGAAGAGGTAAGGCTACAGTTCATGAAAAATGGGATTTGAACACGGGTATTCTTTCTGGTGATGCTATGCTAATTTTAGCATATAAATATTTTGAAGATTATGAACCTATAGTTTTTCAAAAGTTAGCAAAACTATTTAGTAAAACAGCTTTAGAGGTTTGTGATGGGCAGCAGTTAGACGTGGATTTCGAAACACGAGATGATGTTACTATTGATGCATATATGAATATGATTCGATTAAAAACATCAGTTTTAGTTGCTGCAGCTTTAAAAATGGGTGCAATTGTTTCAGAAACTAGCGAAGAAAATGCCAATTTAATTTATGATTTTGGTTTAAATTTAGGCTTGGCTTTTCAGTTACAAGATGATTATTTAGATGCTTTTGGTGACCCTGAAACTTTTGGTAAACAAATAGGGGGTGATATTATAGAAAACAAAAAAACCTACCTTTATTTAAAAGCTTTAGAGTTATCTGATGAGGAAACTTCCCAAAAATTAAAATTTTTCTATCAAAATAAGTTTTCTGAAAACAATTCAAAAATAGAAGAGGTAAAACGAATATTTGAAATTAATGACATTCCTTTGCTAATTTCTCAAGAAATTAGAACTTTTACAGACAAAGCTTTTGATAATTTAGATAAAATGAATATCACAAAAGAAAATAAAGATAAGCTGAGAAGTTTTGGAACTTGGTTAATGAATAGAATAGTTTAATTATTATTAGATTTTATTTGCAAATAATTTAAAATAAATAGTACATTTGCAAACCAAAATTATAGGTCCTATAGCTCAGTTGGTTAGAGCACCTGACTCATAATCAGGTGGTCCATGGTTCGAGTCCATGTGGGACCACTTTATAATTTCAAGCACTTACAGTAATGTAGGTGCTTTTTTTGTTTAAAACACTTGATGTTTTTAAAGTTTACTTCTCAAATTCACCTATTTTTTTAACAAACTAAGGGCTGTCTTTTTTATTTTTAATCCAATAGAAGAGTAATTCTTTATTGGGAAATTTATACCTCCATTAATAAATAAAAATTTAAACTTAAAAAAATAACAAATAAAAGAGGTTTAAAACCTTATTAGAAATAGTCTTGTATAAAATACGAATTATACTAATGGCAAATGTTTTTACCTCAATTCAGCTATTTCTAAACCTCATATAAATTAATTAAAAAAACGGTATGATTTTTGTTTTTTTGAATACATTAATATGATAAACTTAAATTATGAAAAAATTACTTCTGCTTTCCGCTTTATTAACCCTATCTTTTAGTTATGGGCAAGGCTACTTTAAAATAACGTCAAATAATGAATTAGTTTGGGAAAAAATTCTTGGTGAAAATATTGAAATTGAATCTCAGACAATATCCTTGAAAAGCATAAGTAAAAGTGCGGCTTACTTAAGAAATATTCATAGTGCTGATTTAATTGTGCAACATAAGGGAGAAAGAACAAGATTCTATGTAAAAAACATTAAACAGAGAACCTATGATATTGATCGTGAAGAAGATGTTGAAAACATCGTAATAAATAACAAAGGAACATTTAGAAAATTTTTCATTTCAAGGGGTGATTATAAATTTCTTGAGCAATCTATAAACAACGCTATTAATTCTTTGATTGAAGAAAGTAATTGGTAAAATTAAACGATTAAAAAATTTATTAAACATTATAATGGATTCAAAGCTATCATAGGTTTTATTAGCATTGCTTATTGGCATATCCCAAGCGGTTATGAATTTTACAATTTCCCTAATGGAATAGTAATATATAACTCTTTAGTCAAGTTTATTCAACATATCTTTTTCAATGTCTATAATTAAGTAAATCAATTTTTTTTGATCCTTTTTAGACAGTTTATGAAAGAGTTTATCACCTTCATTTAACAATTCGTAACCAATTTCTAAACCTTTTATCTGGCTGTCAGAGTAAGCTTCTTTTTTATTTTTCATCACACTAATTAAGTGCTGAATAATTTCTTTAATTTTTTGAACCTGTTTTCTGTCGTGCAATGTATTGAACAGTGCTTGTGAGGTATTGATAAAAGTATTGATTTCTTTTCTAGATAATGATTTTAGTAAAACATTAAATTTTTCACCATCAAAAGGAGCTTCTATTTTTTTACTTATTGCTTCTTTAACAAAAGTGGTTTCAAAAGTCTGAACAGCTTTAAATGTTTTTAGAGCTTTGAGGCCTGTTTTTATTATTTTAGGTAGATGTATGCCATACTTAAAAATTAATCGAGAGGTATCTAAAAGAATTGTTAGTAATTTCTGTGGATTTTTTGAGTAATCATCTAAACTGTTAAAAGCATCATTTAGTGCCATTCTTTTGGAATATTCAGGATAAACATAAGATAGATAATAGGTTCTAAAATCAGTTACCGTTTTTTCATCTATGGTTGCCGGAATATCAAAGTTCTCTTTTATATTTTTATACAGATATCTTTCAAATAACACCTCGCGATATCCATTAATAATATCCTTTAATATACGTTCTTTTGAATCCAATTTTTATTTTTATTTGAGCAGTAAATATCAAATATCGCTATAATTTTTTCAATTGTGATATTTAAAGCCTTTATATGATTTACGAAGGATAACTTATTTTATGCTTTCTTCATTTTTTAATCAAGGGTTTTTAGCGTAAAATAGATATACTATATTTATTAAAATTGCATCAGAAGCTTCTTTATCAACTTAAATTCCAAATTAATGGAAGCACAAAGTAAACAAACAGTGTTAGTAGAATAATTGACGCAATATTTAGCCAGATGCCTTTTTTAACCATGTCTTCTACTTTTAAATAGCCAGAGCCAAACACAACTGCATTTGGCGGAGTTGCTACAGGAAGCATAAATGCGCAAGAAGCTGCAACTGTTGCCCCAACCAAAAGAAAATATGGATGCACGCCAATTGCGGATGCTAAAGAAACTAATACGGGCAGCAACATTGCTGTAGTGGCTAAATTTGATGTAATTTCTGTTAGAAAGTTTATAGATGCTATTAGGATAAATAACAACAATATTAACGGAATACTGTTAAATGAGGTCATTTGAGAGCCAATCCAATTTGCCAAACCACTTGAGTCAAACCCTGAAGCCAAAGCCATTCCGCCACCAAAAAGTAAAAGTATTCCCCAAGGTAATTTTACGGCATCATCCCAAGTTAATATTTTTTTATCTTTTTTGCTACTTGGTAAAATGAATAAAATAACCGCAAATATCACCGCAATAATGGTATCATCAATTGCGGGTATAAATTTTTTCAAGAAGAAAGATCTTGTAATCCAAGCAAAAGCAGTTAAGCCAAAAATGACTAGAACTGTTTTTTCTTCAAAAGTTATTTTTCCTAGTTCTTTAAGTTGACGCTTTATTTCTGCTTGGCCTCCTGGAAATTTCTTTTGTTTGAATTTAAATGCAACCTTAGTAAGGTACAACCAACAAAGTACTAAAAATATGATGCTAATAGGGAACCCAAAAGAAAACCATTGAGAAAATGTAATTTCTACGTTATAACTTTCTTGCACTACACCAGCCAAAACTAAATTAGGAGGCGTACCAATAAGTGTAGCCATTCCTCCTATAGAAGCACTATAGGCTATTGAAAGCATTAAGGCTTTTCCGAAAATTAAATTTTCGTCTTTAAGAGTGTCTGGATTATCTTTAAGCTGAGCAATAATAGCCATTCCAATTGGTAACATCATTACAGCTGTAGCTGTGTTAGAAATCCACATCGATAAAAATGCAGTTGCAACCATAAAACCTAAAATAATTTGAACAACATTTGTACCTACAATTTTAATAATATTTAAAGCAATTCTTTTATGTAGATTCCATTTTTCAATGGCAATCGCTAAAATAAATCCACCAACAAAAAGAAATATATACTTATGGCCATAAGAAGCTGTTGTTTCTTTTAAAGACAAGCCTCCACTGAGTGGAAAAAGAATAATTGGTAACAACGCAGTAACAGCAATTGGCAAGGCCTCTGTAATCCACCAAATGGCAACCCAAGCTGCAGATGCTAAAACAGCTTTTGCTTCTACAGATAAATTATCCCCATTAAAAAAGAACATTATAAAAGTAAATAATAAAGGACCTAAAATTAATCCGATTGTTTTTTTTGTGGGTTTCAAATTGTTCAAATTTTAGTTAAATAATAAGTCTGCGGCTTTGTTTAATGCGGGTATATAATTATGATCTAAACCACTGTTTGTATATATTTCCCAATTAAATAGGGTGTTTAGTTCTGCTGCTTTTTCTTTAGATTGATTGAAGAAATAATAGGCTCTCGCATAACGATTAATGCCTTGTGCGTCCGCAAACTCATTTCTTCTTAAGCTACCCTCATTTGGGTTATTATCTAATTCACC
This sequence comes from uncultured Polaribacter sp., assembly GCA_913020555.1. Taxonomy (GTDB): domain Bacteria; phylum Bacteroidota; class Bacteroidia; order Flavobacteriales; family Flavobacteriaceae; genus Polaribacter. Next base: position 156,811 of record CAJWAC010000001.1, read on the forward strand.
AACTTGAATTAAAATATGTTGAGAAAAGAGTTTCGGGTAATCAATATTTTCTAAAAGGCTATTATTAAATCCGTAAGGAAAACTTACATTTTCATTAGGAACCGTATACCAACCAGCAGCGGAAGCAACAACTTCGTCAGAATTTGCATTTTGTTTAAACATCGTAAAACGATGCGCAAACTGGCTTCCGGCAGAATGGCCAATAATATTATATTTTGAATTGTTGTTTGTTGTTTTTTCTTTCACAAATTCGAAAATAGGCTCTATATAAGAAAACGCCCATTCTTCTTCTGGGTTTAAGGTTGATGAGGAAGGATTATCTCCATCAATATATACGTTGCCTAGGTTGTAACCATCGCCTCCTGAAAAATTATCAACAGAAAATTCTGGAACAATAGCTATAAAGTTATATTGATTTGATTTATCAATAATAGCATTTCTATAATCTTTTGCATTTCTGCCACCTCCGTGAAAAACAAATACAATAGGAGAATTTGAATTACTACTAGCAGGATTGTGATAATAAACGTTTATTTTTTTGTCTAATAAACCGTTAAACTCAAAAAAACCTGTACCTATAATATTTTCATTATTGATGATTTCTTCAATTTTATCTGCTTCTTTAGAACAAGAATTGAGTAAAACCAGGATAATCACTAAATAGTTGATTTTCATTTGAAATAAATAATTGCTAACCATAAAAAAAACATTAATTCTTCTATATTTGAAATACCAATTCTCTAATTTTATGAATACCAATTATAAGTTTACTGTTGAAAGAATTCGGAAATCATTAAAAGACGAATCTTCTAAGGTAAAAACAAATAAATACATTCAACTTTATAAGGCGATAAAAAAATGTATTTTAAATGTAGAGTTGCCACATAATTGGGTTTTGCCGTCAACGCGTTATTTAGCAGAAGAATTAGGTTTTTCGAGAACTACAATTATCAAATCTTACGAGTTGCTTTTATTAGAAAAATTAATTATTTCAAAACAAGGTTCTGGGTATAAAGTAAATTTTGAAAACAGCATAAATACTAATGAAAGAGCAGCTAAATCACAAAATAACTCGCATTCTTATCCAAAGTTATCCAGTAAAGGAGAATCTTTTTTAAATAACATATCATTAATTAACAGAACTCCAGGAGCAAGTTTAGCTTTTAGACCGGGTTTACCTCCTTTAGATGTTTTTCCTGTAAATCAATGGAAAAATCTATTAAATACATATTGGCGTCATGTAAAATCGTCTACGCTTTCTTACGCCAGATCAACAGGAATAGATCCTTTAAAAAAGAGTATTTGTAATTATTTAAATGTGAGTAGAAATATAAAGTGCGATCACAGTCAGGTTGTAATAGTATCTGGATCTTTGCAATCGTTATATTTAATTACCAGTGTTTTAATTGATAAAAATGATGATGTTATTCTAGAAAACCCCACTTTTCCTAATGTACATTCTATTTTTAAAAGTGCTCAGGCAAATATAGTAACAGTAGCTGCAGATAATGAAGGTATAGCTATTAAAAAGATTAAAGAAAATAGTGACTTAAATCCTAAGCTAGTTCATGTAACACCGTCTAATCATTATCCTTTAGGCGTTAAGATGACTTTAAACCGCAGAAAGGAATTGATAAAATGGGCCAGTAATAATAAAGCATTAATTATTGAGAATGATTATGAAAATGAAGTAGCAAATCATTTAAATAACACTCCTAGTATTTTTAGCTTAGATTCGCAAGATAGAACCATTTATATGGGTACTTTTAATAGATTGCTGCACCCTTCAATTCGTTTAGCTTATATGATTGTGCCTAAGTATTTAATAAATGCTGTAGAGGCCTTGCAAGAGCACTCTCATAGGTTTGTAGCGCCTTCTGTTCAGGTGGTTATGAATCAGTTTATAGAAAGAAATTATTTGTACATGCATATTAAAAATATAATTGAAGTAGCTAAAGAAAGGCAAGAATTATTTATTGCAGAATTTGAAGAATGTAAAAATATGTCAATACAAAATAAAAATTTTGAGAGTTTACATTTGGTTGCAAAGTTTAATAAGCAGATTTCAAGCAAAGAAGAATCATTAATAATTAACAAACTTGCAGCGGCTAATATTACAGCGCACTCGTTAAGTAAATGTTTTATAGATCATACAAAACAACAAGGCTTAATTTTAGGATATTCTTCTATAAGGTCTAAAGAACTTCAAAGAAAAGTTAAAAAAATGATAAAATTATTGAATTAAACAATTGGTATTAATAATTTATAAGAACTGGTCTCTTTTTAAAGTTTCATAAAACGTTAATTTTAGACTCTTATAATAATCATTAAATCAACTAAATATGAAAAAACTTTACTTTTTATTTCTTTTAACTTTAATAACTTTTTCTGGTTTTGCGCAGAGTCCTGGAGATATAGTAGTTACTGAATTTATGAATGACTCGGATGCTGTTAGTGACACAGTAGGAGAATGGATTGAAATATATAATAGTACAGGAAGTGATATTGATTTAAACGGTTGGTCTTTGAAAGATGATGGTTCAAATTTATACACTTTTTCTTCATCAGTTGTTGTTCCTGCTAATAGTTATATTGTTATGGGAAGAGGCCCTGCAGATTCTACTCAAAATGGTGGAGTTAACTTAGATTTTAGCTATGGAGATAATTATACATTAGCTAATAGTGCAGATGAAATCATAGTATTATCACCAAATGATGTAGAAATTGACCGCGTAAACTATGGCGTTGGTGGTTTTCCTGACGGAGGTCCAGGGTTTAGTATATCTTTAGATCCAAACCAATTAGCAGGAGATAATAATGTTGCTAATAATTGGTGTTTGTCAACTTCTACCTTTGGAGATGGAGATAAAGGTACTCCAGGTTCTGAAAATGACGTTTGTGCACCTGTTTGTGAGGCTTCACTAGGCTCTCAATCAGCGGAGTGTGATGCTAGAACAACAGCGGTAGATACGTATTCAGTTACTTTAGCATTTTCAGGTGCTGGAACCACAACTTTTGTCGTTACAAGTACTGCAGGTGATGTTGGGGGTGATAACCCTACAAATACTGCTACTGGAGACATTGTTATATCAAATATACCAGAAGGAACAGATATCACAATTACCATGGACGATACAGCAGGTGGTGGATTATGTAGTTTAGAAAGATTTGTAGCAAGTCCTGTTTGCGAGCCTACAGGTACTGTAGATTTAGAGTTACAAGGTATTCTTGACTTTACTGTGCCATCAGCAGGTAATGATGGAAAAGCGATTCACGTAGTTGCTACTGCAGATATTGCAGACTTAAGTGTTTACGGAATTGGAACTGCCGGAAATGGAGGTGGAACTGATGGTGAAGAATACACATTTGATGCAATTTCGGTAAATTCAGGTGACCATATTCTTGTTGCAAGAACTCTATCCGCAATGGAAAGTTATATGACTACTGCTGGATATGCTTTATTTGACCACGTTCTCACAGCAAATAGTGATATAAATATGAATGGTGATGATGCTATCGAGTTGTTTAAAAATGGTAATGTTGTTGAAACTTTTGGAGATATAAACGTAGATGGTAGTGGAGAAACTTGGGAATATATGGATTCTTGGGCTTATAAAACTACTTCAGGCGCTAGTTGGCCAACAGGTTGGTCTTATGGAACTGTAAATTGTACAGACGGAACAACAACTACATTTGACAGCTCTTGTGTTTACCCATTTTTGGAATCCTTGTCGACAGAAAATAATTCTTTAGAGTTAACTGGTTTGTATCCTAACCCAATAAAAAAAGAGAGTGGTTATATGAACATTTTAACAAATTCATCAGAGAAATTGAACGTGAGTATTTTTGATGTTTTAGGTAAAAAAATAGTTAGTCAAACGATCTCTAACAATCAAATGGATATTTCTAATTTAAAAACAGGTATTTATTTAGTTAAGATAACACAAGACAATAAACAAACTACCAAAAGAATAGTGATTCAATAGTTTATAAAACAAAAAAAGGAGTAGTTTTATTTATTACTCCTTTTTTAGAATACATTTCAAAATGAACATCTCTAATGATTTTTTCAGGTTAATAATATTATTAACCCTAGCAACACTCACTCTAATTTCTTGTGAAACAGAAGACATACTTCCTGCGGTAGAACTTACTTTAGACACTACCAATTTAGGAGAAAATTCACAGTCTGTTCTTTTAACGGCAGAATTAAATAGCAGTGCTATAGAAAACATTACTATTCCAGTAATATTTTCAGGCACAGCGTCAAGTTCAGATTATACCACTTCTGCACCAAATATTTTAATCTCTGAAGGAAGTAAAACAGGTTCTTTAACCGTTTCAAGCACCCAAGATCAGGCTATAGAAGGTGAAGAAACTATTGTTATAAGTATTGCAAATGCTGCTGGTTTTTTAGTTTTAGGAATGAATGAAGTTACCATTTCTTTGCAAGATGATGATTCAGATTCAGACGGAGATGGCATTTTAGATGCTAATGATAATTGCCCAAATGAAGCAGGGGAAATAGATAATAATGGTTGTCCTTGGTTAGGGTTTTTAATTAACGAAGTTCTTTACGACCCTGCATCTGGTAATGCTGGAGATGCAAATGGTGATGGTACAAGAGGTGCTCAAGATGATGAATTTATTGAGTTTTTTAACTCTGGTCCAGAGTTAGATTTAAGCGGTTATACCGTTTCTGATGCAGCACAAATAAGACATACGTTTCCAGATGGAACTATTTTACAACCTAATAATGTTTTAGTATTGTTTGGGGGCGGAACTCCAACAGGAAGTTTTGGAGGTGCAATTGTGCAAACGGCTTCAGAAGGTTTATTAAATATGAATAATTCAGGTGATTTTATGACCTTAAAAGATGCATCTGGCGCAGTAGTTTTAACTTTTGATGTAGAGCCATTATCTAATAATCCAGATGAGGCATATTCTAGAAACCCTGATTTAACAGGAGAGTTTATTCAGCATTCAACTATTCTAGAGGCAAATGGAGCATTGTTTTCTCCAGGAACCAAATTAGACGGTTCTTCTTTTTAATCTTTTAAAATATAGTTTGACAAGTTATTTAGGCATTATAATATCACTACTTTTTATAGTGATAGTTGCAATACTATTACTTAAAAAATACAATCCACATGCAGTTTTATTAATTGCAGGTTTGTTAATGCTTATTGTTGCTCAAATTTTAAATTATAATTTACCACAATTAAAAAGTGCAACAGGTTTTGCTGGTTTTGATTTATTCAGATACATTAAAGAATCATTTGCAAAAACCAATGCTGGCGTAGGTTTAATGATTATGTCTATAGGAGGTTTTGTTGCATATATTGATAAAATAGGTGCTTCAAAAACATTAGTTCATGTAGCAATGAAGCCACTAAAATTGTTTAAAAAACATCCTTATATAGCAGCATCAATGGTTATTCCTATTGGGCAAATTTTGTTTACGGCAATTCCATCAGCAGCAGGTTTAGGTCTGTTATTAATGGCCTCTTTATTTCCTATTTTAGTAAATTTAGGAGTAACAAAACTTTCAGCAGTTTCTGTTATTACAGCAGCAACAGCATTTGGCATTGGTCCTGCATCAGCAATTACAGCAAGTGCAACAGAAATTACAGGCATAGATACTATTATTTTCTTTTTAGATTATCAAATTCCATTAGTACTTCCTTTGAGTTTATCAATGATGATTACCTACTATTTTGTAAATAAGTATTTTGATAAAAAAGAGAGTTCAAATACGGTTGAAAAAGAAGCTTTTAACGAACAAGAGACAGATAAAACTGAAGTTAAAAATGATGTGCCAATTATTTATGCAATCATTCCAATTTTACCTATTATTTTATTGATTGTTTTTTCCAAAATATTTAATTTTTTTCCAAATCCAATTACTTTAGACACCACAACAGCTATGTTTATAAGTTTATTTGTGGCTATTATTTTTGAGTTAATTAGAACCAAAAACATCAAATTGGTAATGGATTCTTTAAAGGTTTTTTGGAATGGAATGGGCAATATTTTTAAAACTGTTGTAACGCTAATTATAACTGCAGATATTTTTGCAAAAGGATTAATTAGTTTAGGCTTTATTGATGGCCTAATTTCAGTTGCCGAAAATGCTGGATTTGGTGCTGTTGGTATTGGAGTAATTATGACTTTTATGATATTTTTAGCTTCTATGCTAATGGGTAGTGGAAATGCATCTTTTTTTGCTTTTGGGCCTTTAGTTCCTAAAATAGCAAAATCTTTAGGAATAGAAAGTAGTTCAATTATACTTCCAATGCAGTTGTCTGCATCAATGGGAAGAACCGTTTCTCCAGTTGCAGGTGTAATAATTGCAACAGCGGAAATAGCGGGAGTTACCACCCTTCAAATAGTAAAAAGGAATATCATTCCTTTAGTAGTTGCTTTATTAATAATGTTAATTTATCACTATATATAAATGTTTACAATCTTAAAAAACACAAAATTATATAGCCCAAAGTTTTTGGGTAATAAAGATATTCTTATGGTTGGCGAAAAAATTATTGCAATTGAAGATAATTTAGATGCCTATATTAACGATAAAACTATTGTTTGGGATGCCAAAGGAAAAATAGTTACACCAGGCTTAATAGATCAGCACATTCACGTAATTGGAGCAGGAGGTAAAAAAAGTTTTTCTTCTATGACTCCAGAAGTACAATTATCAGAATTAATAGCTTGTGGTACAACAACTATCAATAGTTTATTAGGCACAGATGGCACTATTAGAGATGTTAGAACACTGTATGGTAAAGTAAAAGCGTTAGAGCAAGAAGGTATTTCAACCTCTATGTTTTGTGGCTATTATGGAGTGGATACACCTACAATTACAGATTCTATTCAGGCTGATATGATATTTATTGATAAAATTATTGGCTGTAAAGTTGCTATTAGTGATATCAGATCTTCTTATCCAACAGCAACTGAATTGTTAAGAAAATTAAATCAAGTTAGAAATGGCGGTTTTATTGGTGGTAAAAAAGGAATATTACACATTCATTTAGGCGATTTAGATACAAAAATGGATCTTTTGTTTGAATTGGTTCAAAAATATCAATTTCCAATAGAACATATTTCGCCAACTCATGTGGGCAGAACAAAGGCACTTTTTGAGCAAGCCATTGAGTTTGCAAAATTAGGAGGAATGATAGATATTACAACAGCAGCTTCACAATATATTGCTCCATATAAAGCTGTTTTATACGCTTTACAGCAAGGAGTTTCTATAGATAAAATTACGTTTAGCACAGATGGTCATGCAGGGCTAACAAAGTTTAATAGTGATGGAAAAGACATCGGCACAAGAAGTGCGGTTATCAATAAAAATTTAGAAGAAACAATTTTATTAGTACAAAAAGGAAACCTTCCAATTGAAGAAGCTTTTAAACTGGTAACCACAAACCCTGCTAAAAATCTAGGTTTAAAGCACAAAGGAAGTATTAAAGTAAATAATGATGCAGATTTTTGCTGTTTTGATGATAACTTAAATTTAGTAGATGTTTTTGCAAGAGGTAAACAAATGATGAAAGATGGAGAAGTTATTGTTAAAGGAAATTTTGAATCATAGTAAGAAATATATCAAAATGAAATTTTTTAAAATTATTTTTTTAGTATCAGTTTTTTTAAGCTTTTCTGCTGTATCTCAAGATACACAGCTTAATAGTTATAGTTTTGGAGAGGGTTTTAATTTTGATAATGAAAATGGAAGTACGCTAAAATTACAAGGTTATATACAAACTAGTTTTGAATCTAAAAGTTTTTCAAACGGAACAACAGAAACCGCTAACAGATTTAGAATGCGAAGACTCCGTTTAAGGCTTTCTGGGAATTCTTCAAATCAACGTTTTGGTTATCGTTTTCAGGTAGATTTAGCGGGTGCGAATGAAGTAGATTTGGCGGGTAATAATTATCTTTTAGATGCTTTTGTTTCCTACGCAATAACCAACCGAATTAAAGCCACTTTTGGTCAAAGATCAACACAAACAGACAATAGAGAATTGTTTATGAACTCTAACTCTTTACAACTCATAGAACGCAGTAGATTAACTTCTGCTTTTGCAAGTATTAGAGAGTTTGGTTTATTTCTTGAAGGCCGTTTTAAAACAGGAAATGGTTCTCAATTAAAACCTTATTTTGTGCTTACAAATGGAGACGGAGCTAATGTTTTTTCTGGAGACAAAGGAGGTTTAAAAGTTGGTGGGCGATTGGATTTTTTGCCTTTTGGTTTGTTCACCAATTTTGGTCAGTTTAGGCAAGCAGATGTGGTAAGAGAAAGAACGCCTAAATTAGTAATTGGAGCACATTTTAGTCAGAATAATGGAATGAGTAGCAGAAGAGGTAGAGAAAGTGGAGCTATTCTTTATTTAGATGAAAATGACAATGAGTCATTACCAGATTATACAAAATATGGTGCCGATTTTCTTTTTAAATACAAAGGTTTTTCTGCTTTAGGAGAATACATAAAATCTAAAGCTTCGGTTCCAGAAGATATTACCCAAAGAGTTAGAAATGACGGATCAACATCATCATCTTTTACTGTAAATGGAATGCAAGATGTAGATAGTTATGTAAAAGGAAGAATGATGTTGGGTGAAGCTTACAATTTTCAAATGGGATATTTATTTAGAAACGGAATTTCTATTGATGGTAGATACACACATTTAGTTGCAGATGAAAATTCTTTTTTAAATAATGCTACTTTTTACAACAGACCAAATTATTATACAATTGGGGTTAGTAAATATTTATCTAGAAATTATGGTGCAAAAATTCAAGCTTCTTACACACATGTTGATGGTAAATTAGGAATAAATGACTTGCAGGGTAACGCAATTACAGGTAATGAAAACCTATTAAGAATAATGTTAACAGTTTCTTTTTAAGATGATAAAATTTAGCCACATCCTTTTTTTATTCATCTCGGCATCTATTTTTGGGCAACTAAATCCACAGTCAAAAAAGATTACAAAAACTTTTTTTCCAGATTTTGAAGAGGTAAAAAATGTAACACCAGCTTTAAAAAAGAAAAAAGGTTTTACAAATGATAAAGAATTGTATGCTTTTTTAAATGATTTGGCTAAAAACCATCCAGAAAAAGTTGAGATTAGTTTTGTAGGTGAAAGCCAAAAAGGAAGAAAAATTCCTTTTGTAAAACTAACCAATCCTAATCAAAAAGAAAAAATAAAAGTATTTATACAAGGAGGTTTGCATGGCAATGAGTTGGCAAGTACAGAAGGTGTTTTGTATGTAATGCACCAACTTTTAAATAATGAAAACTACACTTATCTATTAGATGAAATAGATTTAGCTGTAATTCCTATGGCAAATATAGATGGTTATTTAAAAGAAGATAGATATGCTGCAAATGGTTTAGACTTAAATAGAGATCAAACCAAATTAATGGCAAAAGAGAGTGTAATTTTAAAGCAAGTATTTTCTAACTTTAATCCAGAAGTAGCCATTGATTTTCATGAATATACAGCTTACAGAAAAGATTTCTCAAAATTGGGGAATTTTGGAGTTGCAAATGCATTTGATGTGATGTTTTTATACAGTGGCAATTTAAATGTTCCTAAAAACTTAAGAGATTTTACTCAGAAATTATTTGTAAAAAATGCTACTGATGTATTAAATGATAACAACTTAACACATCACCCTTATATATCAACAACAAAATACAAAGGAGATATTCATTTTAATCAAGGATCCATAAGTGCAAGGTCTAGTGCTACAAATTATGCCTTAACAAATGCAGTTGCATCGCTAATAGAAATTAGAGGTGTAAATTTAGGAAGAACAAGTTTTAAAAGAAGAATACAATCCATTTTTTTAGTAGCCACTTCGTATCTTAAAACAGCCGTAACAAATAAAAAGCAAGTAAAAGAGGAAATTAAAAAAGCGATTAATACACAAAAAGAGATTGTACTTACAAGTAAAAGGAAAGTGTATAAAGATAAAGTTAAAGTACTCGATTTAGACACGGAAAAAATTATTGAAATAGAAGTTACCAAAAGAGATGCTTGGTTGTCTTCTGCTTCATCAACCAGGGCAACTCCAAAAGGATATTTAATTGATGCAGCTCAAAAAGATATTATAAAAAAATTAAAAACTTTAGGAGCAAAAATTACAGTTTTAGAAGAAGATAAAGTAATTGATATTGAGGCTTATAAAGTAATTTCTTATAAGAGAAATTCAAAAAAATATGAACAAATGAATTTACAAAAGGTGAAAACAGAAATTCAGAAACAACAAAAAAGTTTCCCAAAAGGAACATTCTTGATTTCTTTAAATCAAAAAAATTCGAATTTAATTGTAGAAGTTTTAGAGCCAGAAGCACCAAATAGTTTTGTAAGTTTTGGAGTTTTAAAAACAGCCAAAGAGTCCATTTTACCTATATATAGAATTTTAAAATAAAAGATATAAATACAATCGAATATGAAACGATTTCAAGACTTTAATTACATAAAAACACTTTGTACCTTATTATGTGTTTGTATTCCATTTTTTGCTAATGCACAAGATGATGACGATTTTGAAGATGAAGAACGCAATAAAGCATCGTTTAATTTAGGAAGCGGTTTAGATTTTTCTTTCAATGAAGGTAATTATCATTTTAATATGAGCGGTTTTATTCAGCCCAATTATCAAAGCACTAAAATGTCAGGAACAGATGCTGATAATAGTTTCAATTCAAAAAGAACATTTTTACAGTTTTCTGGTAACGCTAAAAAGGAGAAAGTAAGCTTTTTTATTCAGTTAGATTACAGTTCTTCAGATCCTTTAATGGATGCTTGGGTCGCTTATCATCCAACAGAAAAAATTACGGTAAGCTTTGGTCAAAAACAAACTTTTGTGAATAACAGAGAAATGACTTTTAGAGAAGACAGACTGCAGTTTAATGATCGTAGTTTTTTAAGCCAAAATTTTAGCAACACAGGCCGTGAATTTGGGGTTTTTGTAGAATCTAAGTTTGGAGATAAATTTGGAATTGTACCAATGATTGCTTTAACCTCTGGTGACGGCAGAAACTCTTTTGGAACAGATTCTAGAGATTCAGATTTAGGTGGATTAAAATTTGGTGGACGTATAGATTTATACCCTTTAGGCTATTTTAAAGATGGAAATGATTTAACAAGTGCAGATTTAGGAAGAGAAGATGCTCTTAAAATGGTAGTTGGTTTTGCAGGAAGTATGAATAAAGGTGCAAGTAATGCAAGTGGAGAAGGTCATGGTGATTTTTTATTGTACGATGCAGACGGAGCAAGTAATTTACCAGATTATAATCAATTATACATGGATATTTTGATGAAATACAGGGGTTTTTCATTCTTAGCCGAATATGTAAATTCTAATGCAAGTAATTTAGATTTAGTTTTTACAGACGCTAATGCATCTCAGTTATTAGCACCAACTCAAATTAGTCAATTTTTGGTTCTGGGAGATAGTTTTAATTTACAGACCGGTTATGTAACAGAAAGTGGTTACAGTTTTGATGTGAGATATGAAAATATGAATCCAGAATTTGAAAATCAAACAGCATCAATTTTACAAGATACAAGTGCGTTTACAATTGGTTTATCAAAATACTTTAAAGGAAATGCTTTAAAATTACAAACATCATATAGTAATATAAACGCTGCTTCAGGTAATGATGTTTCAACTTTTCAAATTCTAATGCAAATTACATTTTAAATAATTTTTATGAAACGGATTTATTTTCTTTTTCTATTGATGTCTTTCAATGCTTTTTCTCAAAAAAATGTTTCAATTACTAAAATTATTGAATCAGATTGCTCAAACCCATTTGTTAAATCAGTAGAACTACGGGTTACAGGAACTGTAGACTTTGGTTCTGAAGTAATTTTAAATTACATGCAAAATGGAAGTCCTTGGGAAGACACACAGATTGATATTTCTGCTTTAGGAGTAATTACAGATTCTTTTGTATACATTGTTAGAAATCTTGCTTTAATGCAGGCAGAGTTTCCGTCAACAACTTTTGACACCAGTAATACTGTTGTTGTTGGCACATCAACTAATGGTAATGATGGCTATCAAATTGTTTTAAATAACAATATAGTAAGTCAGTTTGGTAAAACAGAAACAGATGCTGATGATGATACTATTTGGGAACATGATGATTCTGTAGTATCTAGAAAGCAAGAGATAGCAGACAATGGAACTTGGGACGAATCCCATTGGAATTACAGTGGTAAAAATACATTGGATGGAGAAACATCTTGTAATGGCGGCGCTGGAATTGAATCTTATTTAGCAGGCTTAGGTAACGGATATCCACTTGCTTATGGATCTGGATCAGATGGTTCTGACCCTGGTTTTTCATTAACAGAAAATTCAACAGGTTCATTTAATTTTACACCGCAAGCTCCTTTAAATAGACCACCTCTTAAAGTATATTATCATATACCAAGTGGAGATATCAAAACCATGCCTATTTTAATGTCTTTTCATGGTTCAGATAGAGATGGAGATAATCACAGAGATTTTTGGATAGATATGGCAAATTCAAATGGATTTATGGTAATAGCTCCAGAATTTTCTTCTTCTAATTACCCTGGTTTGGGTGATAACTATTTGATGTCTAATATATTTGATGATGGAGATAATCCGACTCCAGCAACTTTTAATGATAAAAATGAATGGACTTTCTCAACTTTAGACCCTCTTTTTGAATATGTAAAAGAAGCTATTTCAGGAACTCAAGAACAATATAGCGGTTGGGGTCATTCTGGAGGTGCTCAATTTTTGCATCGTTTTGTAACTTATTTGCCAGGTAGTAAATTAGCTACAGCAGTTTGCTCTAATGCGGGCTGGTACACAGTACCAGAAACTGGAGTGAGTTTTCCTTATGGCATCGATAATGGACAATTACCAATGGAAGATTTAACAGCAGCATTTTCAAGAAAGCTAATCATTCATTTGGGTAAAAATGACACGAACTCTAATGCCGGTTTAAGGAGAAATCCTGTGGTAGATGAACAGCAAGGAACAAACAGATTGGTAAGAGGGCAATATTATTTTGAGACAGCTCAGACGACTGCTGTAAATATGGGAGCCACATATAATTGGGAAAAACATGAATTAGAAGACGTTGGTCATAACCCTCAGCTTATGGCAAATGATGCTCTACAGTATCTATTATCTAACTTATTGTCAAACAAAAATACAATTATTAGTAAAGAACTTTTGGTATTTCCAAACCCTGTAGATAATTTATTAACTTTTGATAATTCAAAAATTAAATCATCTAAAGTTCAAGTATTTTCAATAAATGGAGAACTTTTATCAACAAATAATTTTTCTGATTTTTCATCTGATCAAAAAATTGTTTTCTCTAAATTTAGTAAAGGAATATATTTTTTAAAAATAATAGCAGAAAAAGGAGCTATAACTCAAAAAATTATTAAAAAATAATTTAATTAAAATTTTGTTTTAAGGTATTCTTCTAGCTTTTTTATGCAATAGTTGATAAAATAGGCTTTTTATTAATTGATAATATTTTCTTTATCAATTGTGAATATAAAGATATTAATCTTCTTTACGGCTTCTAAAATTCTATAGAGTTTTTATTTGAAAAATTTTATAATGGATAAATTCCTGAATTACTTTTAACACCCAAATATTTACCAAAAGTAAACTCACATTAAAAACAGGTCAACATATTTTTAGAAATCTAAGATTAATTACATTTTATTAAAAATTTTATGCCATTCTAAAGGCTATTTGCATTATTCTCTTTGGCAGAATAGTTTCATAATTCAAAAAAAGGGATCAATATTCTTTAAAAGATTTACTTTTTATTAAAAGGGTGAAAAGAAAAATATACTTATCTAAATAAATACAGAGTCTTTTATTTATAAATCCTATATCTAAATTTTGTAGTTAATACTTTATTATGGTAAAAGCACTCTAAGCAAGAAAATAACTCTAAAAATTCATTTGTAAGTCAGAAGATAAAAGCTAATCAGAGTGACTATTTTACAAATAAAATGCTGCTCTTCAAAGTTCTTATTTTAAGTTAAAAAAGCAACTATCAAACCTTATAAAACAAAATTCAAACCAATCAGGTATTAAAAAGATGCAGATTTGTCTAGAACTTTATTTCAAAAAAATATAAGTAATTTTTTAAACTAATATCAGAAAGAATTTTAATAATGAATAAAAAAATTGTTTTTCAAAACACAGATTCAGTTCTCTGCAAATCTGCAGACGAAATTAAAATATCTTCACCAGAAGATATTTTAGTTGAAACTAATGCGAGTATTATTAGTACAGGGACAGAATTATCAATTTGGGCAGGCCTAGAATCTTGGGCTCCCCTACCATATACACCAGGATATGGAAGCGTTGGCACAATACTAGAAGTGGGTAATAATGTAAAAGATTTAAAGGTAGGAGATAAAATATTTACTCATGGTCCTCACCAAAAATTCGCCTTGGCAAAAAATTATGCACAAAAAATTCCAAAAGGATTAGATCCAAAAGTAGCTGTTTTTACAAGAATGGGGGGAGTTGCTATTACTTCAGTAATGGTTTCAAATGTTAAAATTGGAGATAATGTAGCGGTTTGTGGTTTAGGTTTAGTAGGTAATCTTGCTGCCCAAATGTTCAAATTGGCAGGTTGTAATGTTATAGGTATTGATGTTAGTTCCTCAAAATTAGAAAGTGCAAAGAGATGTGGTATTGATGTTGTTATTGATGGTTCATCAAATGTAACGAATCAAATAATGGAATTAACAAATGGTCATGGTGTTGATACTTTTGTTGATGCTACAGGAGTCTCAAAAGTAATAGTCGAATCTATTGATGCTATTTCTGCAGGTGGAGAGTGTATTTTACTAGGAACTCCTCGTGGAAGTTATCAAACAGATGTTGTGCCTTTACTTCGAAAAATTCATTTAGCAAATACAAACATTCAAATAAAGGGAGCTCATGAATGGAAATTCCCTCGATATAAATTTCAAACCCAAGATAGTCAAACTTCTATAGAGAGAAATAATGAAAAATTATTACGTTTCTTTTCCGAAGGAAAATTAATTACGGAACCATTGCTAAGTCATTTGGTAACTCCTGAAGAAGCTCCAATTGCATATGAAGCACTCAAAAATAAAGATGAAAATTATTTTGGTGTAGTTGTTAATTGGAATTAAATATTAAAAACAAATTGTAACAAATATATGAGTAAAATAAGCGGTACAAGTCATATTATCGATTCAAAGGATAAGGTTTCTCTAACTAAAAAGATTTTATACGGTTGTGGAAGTTTTGCTGATATGACTTTTCAGTGGACATTAGTGGCATTTGCGCTTGCAATTTTTAATATGGAGTTGGGTTATAGTGCAGTTTTAGTTGGGTCAGTTTTAGCAATTACCAGACTTTGGGATGCCATAACAGATCCATTAATGGGTTCTATCTCAGATAATTTCAGAAGTAAATTTGGGAGACGAAGGCCTTTTATTGGCATTGGTGCAGTGTGTTCGGGAATATTTTTTATAGCCATTTGGTTTATTCCTTCGGGAATGACGGACACATCTTTCTTTATCATTTTTCTTGTTTTATCATTACTTTTTTACACTTCTTATACTGTTTTTACCGTTCCTTTATTAGCATTAGGTTACGAAATGTCAGCGGATATTCATGAGCGAACTAATATGATGAATGTTCGTGTTTTTGCAAACTCATTGAATGGGATTTTTATGTTTTCTTGGTTTTTTGCTTTGATACATTCCGAATTTTGGTCTGGGCCAAGTGAAGGGATTAGAATGGTTGGATTAATTTTTGGATTAGTAATGATTGTTTTAGGGATAATACCAGCATTAACTATAAAAGAGACTACAAAATCTTTTGTTAAAGAGCAACAAAAAGTGAGTGTAATAAAAAGCGTGAAGTTCACTTTTTCTTCTAAACCCTTTGTACTATTGGTAGTCGCATTTTTCATGGCTTTATTTGCTTACAACACTGTGGCTACAGCTTACATTTATCCATTAAGATATTATGTTTTAGAGGATAATGCTACATTATTTGGTAAATGGAATGGATTGATAGAGTCATCACATCACATTGCAACAGTTTTAATGTTATGGCCAATTGCCCAGCTGTCAAAAAAATTTGGTAAGCGCATGGTTTGTTTACTTGCTCCAATATTTCTTGTTTTGGGGTCTTTGGCTAATTTTATTTGTTATGTTCCAAATGAGCCTTTTTTAGTTTTAATTCCAAGATTTTTAGTGGCATCAGGTATTGCCGGTCTTTTTGTTTTAGTGCCTTCCATGATTGCAGATATTGTTGATTTTGATGAACTAAAAACAGGTACTCGAAGAGAAGGAATGTTTGGGGCAATATTTTCATGGGTTTTAAAGCTTGCACTGGCCATTGCCTTGTTAATTAATGGATATATTATAGACGGATTGGGTGTTGATAATACTCTTGGTATTAATCAACCTGAAGGTTCAATGGAAACTATAATTTTACTACTTGCTATAATTCCAATTATTGGAGCTTTTTTTGCATTTTATTGTATCTACAAATATCCTTTATCTGAGAAAAAAATGTACGCAATTAGAACTGAATTAGAAAACCGTAGAGGTATAAATTAAAAGATATATGAAGAAAATATAGTGTTATCAACTGCTACTGGAATAGATAACATGTCTCATAAATTATTCTGGAAAATAATAGATGAGCAAATAGCTATCATTAGCAGGAAAGCGTATGACGGAACCTATAGATTTACAAAATATAAGCTGAAACTTATAAGTAAAGGCAGAGGAAAAATTCCTAGAGATATTTCAATACCTACTATCCGGGATAGAATAGCCTTAAAAGCACTTTGTAATTTCCTTCAAAGTAGGTTTTTATCTACACTTGACTTTATGCTACCCCAGCAAGTTATTAAAGAAGTTAAACATGAGGTTGCTTCTAAAAAATATACTGCCTATATCAAACTTGATGTATCCAATTTTTATCCTTCAATTAAACACGCTGAATTAAGCTCTCGAATTAAAAAAAGAATAAAAGATAAAGAAATTTTAAATTTAATGAATCAAACTAAAGATTTACGATTAACGTATCGGATGATACCTAGGCAGCAAGAAATATTATTAGGAAAGGCATCAATTGAAGATATTGGAGACATATCTTTCTTAAATATTGAATATAGTCTGTTTTACAGTTTGCATAGACTTACAAAGCGTGTTTTTGATTTAACTATTTCATTATTAACGTTAATTATATTTAGTCCCATTATTTTATTATTGCTAATATTGACCTGAGGCTGAAAAAAAAGATCCAATTGATGGTTTGTAATCGCCTTTCTCAAAGCGTTTTCAATATTCAGCTTTTTGCGCGCAGACTCTTCCATTTCCGATTGAAAAAATGCATGCTGATTAAGCCCTTGCAGTTTGGCTCTATGCATCGCAGTATCGGCTTTTCTTAATAATTCGGCTAAGGTGTCATTATCGTAGGGGTAGAGTGCGACGCC
>CAJWAC010000002.1 GCA_913020555.1 uncultured Polaribacter sp.
ACTTACTAAAAAAAGATTAAAAATGATGACAACACAAAGTTCACAAGCCAAAATCTTGTTCAAAAAACTAGCGGTAATTCCCCTTTTAACGGGATTCGTTTTCCTCTTTGCAGAAAGATTAGAAGCACAAGAAAAAGTAGACATTATTGAAATTACTAAAGGCGCCTCTTCTAAGCAAATAGATATAGACAAAAGCAAAATTTATAAGGAATATGTATATAAAAATGGATTTATACAAACCAAAGATAAAAATGGGAAAAAGTTTAAGAAGAAATATACCGACTTAACCAGCAATGAAAAGGACAAACTGCCACCTCCTCCTCCATTAAAAAACAAAAGAAAAGTTCCTACACAACAATTAATAGAAGATTTAAAGGATAATTCTAAATATGCAATTTGGATTGATGGGAAAGCGGCAAAAAACAATATTTTAAACAAATATAAACCCTCTGACTTTTCTAACTATTTTGTGAGTTTTGTTCATAAAAATGCCAGAAGTAAAAGTTATACTCAGGAACAGCAAGCACACCTAGAAACGAAAAAATACTTCGAAACTCAGAATAAAAAAAGAGTAAATAATTTCCTAAAATATTTAAAAGAAAAGCACAATATCGAAGAGATTGAAAAAGAATCAAAACCAGATTATATAGATTCTCCTATCCAAAAATACAATTACCCAAATGGTAATTACTCTAAACAAAGTATTCCCTCTTATAACAATAATGCCGTAAAAGATATAAGAGAAAAACTAAAAAATATAAATGCTTTAGATATAAATTATAGCGATAAGAAAAATTCAAATACAGGTTTTAAACTTATTAATGGAACTATTTTCTATTATGTTACTATCAAAGATAAAACCAAGTATTATAATAAAGAAGGCAAATTATGTGACAAAAACGGGAAGCAAATCTCCAACAAAAAAGCCAATGCCAGCGATATAATACCAGAAAATTATGTAAAAAGAGTAATTTATCAAGACGCTATTTTTTGTGAATTTATTGATGATAAACCTAATACCGGAATCCTTGTAATAGATACTATTCCTAAAAATAATAAAGTATCTAAAGAAAAAATGCAAGAATACAACAGCCTAATTCTTGAAACTGAAAAGAAAAAAATCATAAAGGTTAAGACCGTAGATAAATTAAAAAGTATTTACAATTCAATGACAAATGAGCAACAAAATTCAGTAAAAAATATTGATCAAGTACTTTATAAATTACCTCCTCCTCCAAAAATGGATACAATTTTTACTTACAATAGACTGGCAGATAGAATTAAAAGAACTTCTAAAAATAGAAAAGCTAACCTTATTTATTTAAATTCAATTTATGATAAAATGGATGAAAATCAAAAACTTATGATTATTTCTCCAGATAAAGTTATACCTGAAATTAAGAAGAATTACAAATTTTCAATTATTCTAGAAAAAAATAAGGAAAAAATAACCATGACTTGTAAAAAAGGATGTGAATGGCAAGAATTAAGTTTCGATTTAAAACTAAATACACCTCAAATTGTGAATAAATACGGTCTAAACAAAGTAAACCAAAGAAATGCTGATGATTCATTTTACTTTGTTTTATTACAAGACAGCAAAGTATTTGATTTAAAGAGTACAAAGAATACAGAATGGAAAGGCTTGAGTGGTTCTTCTAGTGAAAAAATGAAACTCATCTTAAATCCAACAACGGTAGATTCTGTAATAAACTAAGACTTTGAAACCTCGAAATTTCGAGGTTTTTTCATGTAACAAATTCGCTTTTAAAACGTTGTATTTATACATTTAAATACAATATTTTGCTTAAAAACTTCTTTCTTACTTGCTCTGGAGTAGATAAAAATCTAATTCAAGAATGTTCTAATGGCGAACAAAATAAATATGTGGGTATTGGTGCCACTGTTTTTTTTACAGCAGTTATGGCAACCATTGCTGGTTCTTATGCTTTATATACTGTTTTTGATAATATGTTTTCCGCTATTTTCTTTGGATTAATTTGGGGCTTGCTCATCTTTAATTTAGACAGATTTATAGTTGCTACCATAAAAAAATCTGATTCTAAATGGAAAGAGTTTGCGCAAGCAATTCCAAGAATTATTTTAGCAATTATTATTGCTGTTGTTATTTCTAAACCTTTAGAATTAAAATTATTTGAAAAGGAAATCAATCAAGTTTTATTGAAAGAAAAAAACCAAATGATACTAGACAATAAGACTCAAATTGCACAGCAATTTACTCCAGAAATTGCCAAAATAAATTCAGAAATTTCAGTTTTAAAGCAAGAAATTATTACCAAAGAAAATGAAACCAATGCCTTGTACAAAACCTACATTGCTGAAGCTGAAGGCACAGCAGGAACAAGAAAATTAGGAAAAGGACCTGTTTATAAAGAAAAAAGAGAAAAACACGATACTGCTTTAAAAGACTTAAATCTGTTAAAGCAAGAAAACACACTTAAAATAAAAGAAAAGGAAGCTGAAATTACTACTTTACAGCAAAATGAAAAAATAGCCATAAATAAATCTCAACCTATAATTTCTAATTTTGATGGATTAATGGCTAGAAT
This sequence comes from uncultured Polaribacter sp., assembly GCA_913020555.1. Lineage (GTDB taxonomy): Bacteria > Bacteroidota > Bacteroidia > Flavobacteriales > Flavobacteriaceae > Polaribacter. The sequence continues at coordinate 2,571 of CAJWAC010000002.1, forward strand.
TAATGCACTTCATAAATTGCCTTTCTTTACCTCTTTTTTTATATTCTTACTATTTTTAGCTATTGAGACATCGCCTATAATTGCAAAATTATTAGCTCCAAAAGGTTCATATGATTATAAATTAGAAGAAAAAGAGTCTGCTATTAAAACTTGGGCAATGCAACAAATACAACAAAGGCAGCAAATGTTAAGTGCAGATATTTCTATTGATAACAAAGTTTATAAAGATATTACAGCGGATGAAGAACTCTACAATTACAAACAAAAAATGGCTAGAGAATTGATGAAGTTACAAGCTGACTCTTTTTATAAAAAACAGCAGAAAATGCTTTAATAATTCATTTACTTTGGTTGGTTAATAGTTTTCAAGCAAGTTTAGCCCAGATTGAATGGCATGTTTGAGCTCTTTTTTTTGTAAATGAATTTAGTATTTCTTGTAGAAAAGCTATTTTTTTATGTATAAGAAATATGTAATTAAATATGGCCTAAAAAAAGCGAGTAATGAAAGCTGGAAATGGCTTCTAAAAAATATATCCTTTACTGCAAGGTTGGCATCTCAAAATAAATATTGAAACAGTAAAACAATATTGAGAATTGGATATATTATAAATAAAAAAAGCAACCCAAATTTGGGAAGCTTTCCATTGGTTAACAAAACCGTGACACTTTTACAAAAGTGCCAAAACAACACAACTTTTATCACTCTAACAAAAAGCGACATGCAAATATACATTCTTTTTAGAAATTCTAAGGTAATTAATGCTTTTTTTACATTTATCTAAATTGTGTATTTGCGCATTCATTGTATCTTTGCCAACTTAAATAAACACTAGAAATTAAACAGCAAATGCAATTATCAGAACAAGAAGTTGTACGTAGAGAAAAATTGGCAAAATTAAGAGCGTTGGGGATCAATCCTTATCCTGCAGATTTATTTCCTTTAAATTCGAATTCGAAAGAAATTAAAGAGGATTTTGCTGAAGATAAACAGGTAATTATTGCTGGTAGATTAATGTCTAGAAGAATTCAAGGAAAAGCATCTTTTGCAGAATTGCAAGATGGTGAAGGCAGAATTCAAGTTTATTTTAATCGTGATGAGATTTGTATTGGAGAAGACAAAACTTTATACAATGATGTGTACAAGAAATTATTAGATATTGGTGACTTTATTGGTATTGAAGGTACTTTATTTACTACCAAAGTTGGTGAAAAAACAGTAATGGTCAAAGATTTTAAATTACTTTCAAAAGCATTAAAACCTTTGCCTTTACCAAAAGTAGACGCTGATGGAAATACTTATGATGCGTTTAACGATCCTGAAATGCGTTACAGGCAACGTTATGCAGATTTAGTTGTAAACCCACATGTAAAAGAGGTTTTTGTAAAGAGAACTAAATTGTTTAATGCGATGCGTTCTTTCTTTAATGACGCGGGTTACTTTGAAGTGGAAACTCCTGTTTTGCAACCTATTCCTGGTGGCGCTGCCGCAAGACCTTTTGTAACGCACCACAATTCTTTAGATATTCCTTTATACATGAGAATTGCGAACGAATTGTATTTAAAAAGATTGATTGTTGGTGGTTTTGATGGTGTATATGAATTCTCTAAAAACTTCAGAAATGAGGGAATGGATAGAACACATAATCCAGAATTTACTGCAATGGAAATCTATGTTTCTTACAAAGATTACAATTGGATGATGGATTTTTGTGAGCAATTACTGGAGCATTGTGCAATAGCTGTAAACGGAACTTCTGAAGCTACTTTTGGTGAACACCATATCAACTTTAAAGCGCCATATAAAAGAATTACCATGCGTGATTCCATTTTAGAATTCACAGGTTTTGATATTTATGACAAAACAGAAGATGAAATTAGAGCTGCTGCAAAAGGCATGCAAATTGAGGTTGATGAAACCATGGGTAAAGGAAAATTGATTGATGAAATTTTTGGAGAAAAATGTGAAGGAAATTACATTCAGCCAACTTTTATCACAGATTATCCCAAGGAAATGAGTCCTTTATGCAAAGAACATAGAGAAAATCCTGAATTAACAGAGCGTTTTGAGTTGATGGTTTGTGGTAAAGAAATTGCCAACGCCTATTCAGAATTAAATGACCCTATTGATCAACGCGAACGTTTTGAACATCAATTAAAGTTAGCTGCAAAAGGCGATGATGAAGCTACAGAATTTATAGACCAAGATTTCTTAAGAGCATTAGAATACGGTATGCCTCCAACATCTGGAATGGGAATTGGAATGGATAGATTAATTATGTTTTTAACAAACAATCAATCTATTCAAGAGGTTTTATTCTTCCCACAAATGAGACCAGAAAAAAAGGCTCCTTCTATAGAGTTAAATGATGAAGAAAAAGCCGTGCTAGAAATTATAACAAAGACAGAAAAAATAGATTTAAATTCTTTAAAAATACAATCTGGTTTATCTAACAAAAAATGGGATAAAACCATTAAAGGCTTAACCAAAAAAGAAGTGGCTAAAGTTTCTAAAACCGATGAAGGTTTATTTGTAGAAGCTTTGTAAACACTTCGCTGTTTTAAGCTTATTACAGAATATTATAAAAGAATTACAGATATACTCATATGTGTAGTTCTTTTTTTAGTTACTTTTTAAAAATTAAGTCACAAAAAGTAGGATAGCAATAAAATTATTTAGATAATCTTATGCTTTAAAAAACTATGTAAAAGATAAAAAATAAACTCATTTACTATTTTAAAGTAACCGTTATTTTTACTTTTTATCTGGATAGTTTTCTTCTTTTTGCTTGCGGTTTGAGTAGATGATATTCCAAATAGTGAATGCCATATATGTAGCAAAGATGATACCACCTACTATAAAAAATCCTATGCTCATGTTGTTCTTCTTTGTCTAATTGCTATTGCAAATAATAATATTGTACCTGGCCAATGTGCCGAATATTGAGCTTCGGCTGTCATGCCTAAAATTCCATGTGCTACCGAATATAATAAACAAACGAAAGCTAAAATAACTGGATACCATTTTAAAATAAAACTTTTCATATTTTAATGTATTATGTAATTTATGATTTCTCTAATATACAAAATATGAAGATAATTTCATACTGTTACTTTTAAGAATAAAGGCGTATCTTATACTATTAAAATTCTAAAATAGATAGCCCTTTCAAAAAAAGGGTATCAATTTTTAAAAAAATAATCAAATAAATACGCTAAATATAGACATCTATAAAAAAAGTATTTGGAACGATAAAAAAACATTAAATTGTAAATTGATAAAAGTTAAGACTTGTTTTTTGTAATTTGTCTTTATCTTCACAAAGCGATTCAGTTAAAAAAGGATTTGATAAAAGGAAATAAATATGAAGATTATTAATTAAAAAATAAAAAAATGGAACAATTAATAAAATTAGCCCAAATAGTTCTGCCTCTTTCTGTAGCTTATGTTTGGGTTTTCAGATTTCATAATGTAGTTAAAGAGTTTAAAGAATTTGGATTAAGTGATTTAACAAGAAACATGGTTGGCGCTTCAAAAATTTCTGTAGCTACATTAATTTTTGCAGGTATTTGGTATTCATCGTTAGTATTCATACCCAGTATTCTTATGGGGCTTTTTATGATAGCTGCTCAGTTTTTTCACTTTAAAGTAAAAAACCCTTTTATAAAACACCTGCCCTCTCTAATTCTTTTGATGCTGTGTGTTTTTTTAGCAGTAACCTCAATACCATAAAAATATATGGATATACTTAAAATATGTATTCTAATATCAAGCTTGTCTTTTTTTACATATTCCGCATATTATTTTATATCTCCTAAAATGAAAAATGAATTCAAACGCTTTGACCTAGAAAAGTTTGGTTTGTTCGTTATTGTAACTCAGTTTATAGGAGCGTTAGGATTAATTATAGGACTTGCTTTTCAAGAATTACTAATCATTTCATCATTAGGTTTGGCAATTCAAATGTTTGCAGGTGTACTTGTAAGAATAAAAATGAAAGATAATATTTGGGTTTCTTTACCTGCTTTCTTTTATATGTTGCTGAATACATATATTTTTTTAGCATCTATAAATTAAGAAAATAGTTTCTTAAATTAATTATATGCAAAACATTTTTCAACATGTAATTCCAAATTCTTAATGTAGTTAATTTAGGGTGATATTACAATTTAATTGAGTAATCTTGGCAATATTATTTGAATTAAAAAAGTTAATTTAAACTACAGATTATATATGTAATGGACAGTAGTAGTTTATAAAATATTGATGTTTTTTCACTTCATATAATCTTCATATTATTCATGATTTCAACAAAAACTAAAGTGTTACCCCTTATATTTCATGCCTAAATGCACCACTTTTTTGGTTTCATAAAAATCTTCATCAAAATAATCTGTAAGATTATAAACACTAGCTGAAGTATATAATTTTAATTCATCAGATAAATCTCCTCCTTTTAAATAAAGTATGCCATTTTTTAAATCGTGATTTTGCTTCTTGGTAATTTTACCTTTATTCCAACGCACAAAAGTTTCCATTTGAGCAACTGCTCTGCTCACAATAAAATCATAGGTATCTTTTACATCTTCTACTCTGCCATGCGTAGTTTTTACATTTTCAAGGCCTAAACCAGCTACTACTTCATTCACCACTTTTATTTTTTTACCAATTGAATCCACCAAATGAAATTGAGTTTCTGGAAATAATATTGCTAAAGGAATACCAGGAAAACCTCCACCTGTGCCAACATCCATCACTTTAGCTCCTGGTTTAAATAGCATCACTTTTGCAATTCCTAAAGAATGCAAAACATGACGTAAATACAATTCATCGATATCCTTTCTAGAAACCACATTTATTTTTAAATTCCAATCTTGGTATAAATCTTGTAATTTAGAAAACTGTTCGATTTGCTTTTCTGATAAATTTTTAAAATATTTGTGTATAATCTCCATCAATAATTTAATTAAAGTGCAAAAATAGTTATTTGATGACAACAATTCTTTACAAAAAGTAATGTTTGTGATATATGCCAAATGTAAATAGTTTATTTTTGCATAATTAAATTTTTAGATGAAAACAATTAACTTCTCAAGAGTAGATAAAGCAAAGTTCTTTAGAACTCTAAATAAAAGAGTAAATACATATTTTAAAGAAAACAATATTAAAAGAACTGGTAACTGGAAATTATATTCTAAAGCCATTTTAATGTTCTCTTTATTTTTAATTCCATTTATATTGGTACTTACAGTTTCTATGCCTCAATGGGCTATGATTTTACTAATGATTTTAACAGGTATAGGCATGGCTGGTGTTGGGATGAATGTAATGCATGATGCCAATCATGATTCATTTTCTAAGAAAAAATGGGTTAATAAATTAATGGGCAGCAGTATTTATATTTTAGCCGGAAACGTATATAATTGGAAAGTACAACATAATGTTTTACACCACACTTTTACCAACGTTAAAGATCACGATGAAGATATTGACGCTGGTAGAATTATACGTTTTTCAAAACATTCAAAATGGTTTAAAATTCATAAAATTCAAAAATACTATTCTGTATTTGTATATGGTTTACTAACAATAAATTGGGCAATAACCACAGATATTAAGCAAATGCGTAGATATCTTAAACAGAAATTATCTTACGGGAAATTCCCAAACCCAACTACGGAATGGACAAAATTAGTAATTTCTAAACTTGCCTATTATGCACTTTGGATTGTTTTACCAATATTGGTTTTAGATGTAGCTTGGTGGAAAGTTTTGATTGGTTTTTTTGTAATGCATTATACTGCAGGTATGATTTTAAGCTTAGTTTTTCAATTAGCACATATTGTACCTAACACAAAAATGCCGCTACCAGATAAAAATGGAGATTTAGAACATACTTGGGCAATTCATCAGCTTTATACCACAAGTAACTTTGCGCCAAGCAATTGGCTTGTGAATTTTTATACCGGAGGATTAAATCATCAGGTTGAACATCATATTTTCCCTCACATTTCTCACGTTCACTATGGTAAATTAGCTAAAATTGTAAAAGAAACAGCTAAAGAATTTAATTTGCCCTATAATGAGTACAAAACAACAAGAAAGGCCATGATAGAGCATTTTAGACATTTAGGTGTTTTAGGTAAAAAACCAGAATTAGCATAAAACACAACAATTTAACATAGAAATGAAACATCCATTATCGGACAGAATTAACAGCTTACCAGCATCCGCAACATTGGTAATGGCAGCAAAAGCCAGAGAATTAAGAGCAGAAGGTAAAGATATTATTGGTTTAAGTTTAGGAGAACCAGATTTTAACACACCAGATTTTATTAAAGACGCTGCAATAAAGGCCGTTAATGATAATTACAATTCTTACACTCCTGTAGATGGTTATGCCGAATTGAAAGAAGCAATTTGTACTAAATTTAAACGTGATAATGATTTAAATTATAAAGCAAGTCAAATTGTTGTTTCTACAGGTGCAAAACAATCTATTGCAAATGTGATGCAAGTGTTATTAAACCCTGGAGACGAAGTTTTACTGCCTTGCCCTTATTGGGTGAGTTATTCTGCAATTGCAACGCTTTGTGAAGCAAAATCTGTTGAAATTCCTTCAACTATTGAATCGAATTTTAAGATTACACCTGCACAATTAGAAGCTGCAATTACACCAAAAACAAAGTTAATTTTATTCAATTCACCTAATAATCCAAGTGGAGTTATTTATAGTGAAAAAGAATATAGAGCTTTAGCTAAAGTTTTAGAAAAATATCCTCAGATTTATATAATGTCTGATGAAATTTACGAACATATCAATTATAATTCAAAACCTTTTAGTTTAGCCGCTATTGACAGTTTATATGAAAGAACAATTACCGTAAACGGATTAGCAAAAGCATTTGCGATGACCGGATGGAGAATTGGTTACATTGGTGCTCCAGAATGGATTGCTAAAGCTTGTACTAAAATGCAAGGTCAAATTACTTCGGGCACAAATTGTATTGCTCAAAGAGCCGCTATTACTGCTGTTTTAGCTCCCGTTAGTAAAATACAATACATGGTAGATGAATTTAAAGCCAGAAGAGGTATTGTCATTGATTTACTGAGAGAAATTGATGGTTTTAAAGTAAACGTACCTGATGGTGCTTTTTATGTTTTTCCTGATATTTCTGCTTTCTTTGGTAAAACTATTCAAGGTATCACTATTAAAAATGCTAATGACTTTGCCTTATTCATTTTAGAAAAAGCAAATGTAGCTACTGTAACTGGTGATGCTTTTGGTGCACCAGACTGTATCCGAATTTCATACGCTGCTTCTGAGCTGCAAATACGTGAAGCTATTAAAAGAATAAAAGAAGCTTTGAGTTAAAGCTGATAACATATTTTAATCCAAAATCCGTCTTTAAAAGATGGATTTTTTTGTTTTATTGATTTATAAGACTCAAACAAGACATTTTAGATATATAAAATCAGACTTTAGTTTATAATTAAAATACCATAAAAATTATTGCAAACATAAAAAATGAAACTCTTAAAATTGTTCCTGCTTGACTTTGCATTTTATTTTGATGAAGTAAAATCATAGACTTCATTCCAGATACTGATGTACTTTTAAATCGTGAAATATTTTCTCTTATTTCTTGTTTGTAGGTTGATGTTAAAATCCCTCTTTCAGATGTGTTGGCGTATGTTGATTTCATGTTGATTAAAATTAATTGATTACATATATTAGACGAGAGATAACATATTTTGTTACATTATAAACAAAATCAATCACTTAAAAAAATCATTTCCTCAGGAATGACGGTTTACGGCAATAATAAAAAATAATGACTTTTTACCTATTCAATGCTAAAACTTCAATTATTTTAAACCTACTGATTTGATAATTTTAGAAGTTTCCTCAAAATTGTTGTCATTTTTTAAGGAAAGTAAATCAAATAAATTAATTCAAAAATTAATCCTTAAGCATATCCAAAAAATCCTACTAGTATAATTAATGTTGATAGTTTTACTTTTGTCAGATTGTGTAGTATAAATTTCATAAATTCTAGGTTTAGGTAAATATATTTCAGAAACTTATCATTTTTAGCGATTAACTCTCATATTGCAAAAAAGTATCGACTAAAGGCATAATGAGTAAGACGAGAGGTTTTCTTGTAGCTTTAAAACAAAAAATCACATCTTTTACGGATGTGATTTTTATGCTTCTAAAGATTATAAAATTAATCTACATTATCATGTAAAAAAGAATTACCCGACGAGAAGTTAATCTCATCATTATCTTTATTTAAGACTGTTTTTGTGCTACTAAGTGTTGCATTTTTATCCAGATTAATACCTTGTCTTTTATAAGCTGGTTGACGCTCAATTTCGTCAATATTATTTTTGTTCATGTTTTCATTAAAACTGTAATTGAACTTCTTCATATTCTTTCGGCGTTCTGCAGCTCTTTTCTGTAATTCACTTATCGTTAAATCTAAAGGTGATACCTCTTCACTTAAGGTATCTATTTCATTAATTTCTGACTGAGATTTAGTTGTTTTTAATTCAAAAGTAACTTCTTCCTCTACAATTTTATTTTTATTAATATTTGAGCTTTTACCAATTGTAGGTTGCACCTCAAAATCTTCTAAAACATAACGAGTTTCTTTTTTTGGCAATACTTCTCTAGCTTCAAAAACCTCTATTTCATTAACTTTTAACTCTCGCTTATTATCAGTTAAGTCGAATCTAATTTGTTCTTCAATATTTACTTTTGGCTCTGCTAGAGGTAAATCAAATAATAAATCAGATTGTATTTCTTTTGGTATTTCTTGGGTATTTTGCTCTTCTTCAATGATATTTGTTATGATAAAATCATCTTCAGAAACTTCGTCAAGACCAACAACTTCTTCACAAATAACTGGCATACCTGCAATAATAGCATTGGTTTTAACCAAATCCATTTGAGGTTTAGTTAGCTCTGATGTATCATCTAAAGTATGTACAATTTTCTCTGCAGCTTTGTGAGCTATTGGCATATCTAAAGTTGCTTGTTTGGAAACTGTTTTCTCTCCAAAATTATAAGTAGCCTTTTGGTTATCTTCTAACGTATGAACTACTTTTTTAACTTCTGTATTTGTAATTGTACTTTGTTGATCAACAGCAAAACCCGTTGCTACAATAGTTACAGCAATAGCTTCACCTAACTCTTCATCTTCACCTACACCCATAATAATGTTTGCATCATACCCCGCCTCATCCTGGATATAATCATTAATTTCTCCTATTTCATCTAAAGTAACTTCATTTGTACCTGAAACTATTAACAACAATACATTTTTAGCTCCTGTAATTTTATTATCATTCAATAAAGGAGAATCCAAAGCTTTTATTATTGCGGTTTTAGCTCTATCTGTGCCTTCTTCTTTTGCAGAACCCATAATTGCAGTTCCACTATTAGAAAGTACCGTTTTCGCATCATGTAAATCAATATTTTGCTTATAATGATGTGTAATTACCTCTGCAATCCCCTTAGATGCTGTAGATAAAACTTCATCAGCTTTAGAAAAACCAGCTTTAAACCCAAGATTACCATAAACTTCTCTTAATTTATTATTGTTGATTACAATTAGCGAGTCTACATTTTGACGCAGTTGATCAATTCCCAACTGAGCTTGTTTTGTGCGTCTTTTACCTTCAAAAGCAAAAGGCATTGTAACAATACCCACAGTTAAGATATCCATATCTTTAGCAATCTTAGCAATAATGGGTGCTGCTCCTGTTCCAGTTCCTCCACCCATACCAGCAGTAATAAACACCATTTTTGTTTGGGTATTTAACATTTGCTGCACTTCTTGCATGCTTTCTTTAGCTGCCTGTGCTCCAATTTCTGGATTTGCACCAGCTCCTAAACCAGAAGTTAAGTTTGCTCCTAATTGAATTTTATTAGGGATTGGACTATTTTCTAGAGCTTGTGCATCTGTATTACAGATTACAAAATCTACTCCGTTAATATGCTGCTTAAACATGTGGTTTACAGCATTACTACCTCCACCACCTACACCAATTACTTTTATGGTATTAGATTGTGTTTTTGGCATATCAAATAAAATGTTATCAAATTCTGAGCTCATAATAACGTTTTTCTTTTTGGTTTATATTGATGTTTGTTCTTTACTAAATTATATTTGCTGATTTACTCAGCATTATCTAAAAAATCTTTTAAGCCTTCTGTAAATTTCTCAAAGAAAGATTTCTTTTTTTGTTTAGGCTTAATTTCAACCTTTGGTTCTAATTCTATTGTTTCTTCTTCATTTTCTGACTCAATTATAAATTCTTCTTCAACCTCTTCTGTTTCCTCAACTTTTACTTCTTTAGTCAAACCTTCCATTAACAACCCTACTGCAGTTGCGTAAGACGGGCTTGATAAAGCTTCATCAGAGTCTCCTGCCAAATGTTCATTAGGGAATCCAATTCTAGCATCCATACCCGTAATATATTCTACCAATTGGCGTAAATGCTTTAATTGAGAACCACCACCTGTTAACACTATGCCAGCAATCAATTTTCCTTTTGCAGTTTCATGTCCATAATTTTTGATCTCTAAAAATACATGCTCGATAATTTCTTGCACTCTCGCATGAATAATTTTCGATAGATTTTTTAAAGTGATTTCTTTGGGTTCTCTTCCTCTTAAACCTGGAATAGAAACAATCTCAGTTTCCTTATTTTCTCCTGGCCAAGCAGAACCAAATTTAATTTTTAGCAATTCTGCCTGTTTTTCAATAATAGAACAACCTTCTTTAATGTCATCTGTAATTACATTTCCTCCAAAAGGAATTACAGCGGTATGTCTAATTATTCCATCTTTAAAAATGGCTAAATCAGTTGTTCCTCCTCCTATATCAATCAAAGCAACTCCCGCTTCTTTTTCTTCTTGACTTAAAACTGCTGATGCTGATGCAAGTGGTTCTAAAGTTATTTCACTTAAATCTAAACCTGCACTCTTTACACAGCGTCCAATATTTCTAATGGATGAAACCTGACCAACAACAACATGAAAATTAGCTTCTAAACGCCCTCCGTACATTCCTATTGGTTCTTTTATATCTGCCTGAGAATCAACCTTAAATTCTTGTGGCAATACATGAATAATTTCTTCTCCAGGTAACATTACTAATTTGTGAACTTGATTCACTAAATCATCAATATCAATATCTTTAATTACTTCATCTGCATTATTTCTAGTGATGTAATCACTATGGTGCAAACTACGTATATGCTGACCAGCTATACCAACAACAACATCTTCTATCTTAACTCCAGAAACACTTTCTGCTTCATCTGCAGCTTGTTGGATAGATTGTATCGTCTGTGTTATATTACTTACAACTCCTCGTTTAACACCTAAACTTTTGGCTTTACCAATACCAATAACTTCAATTTTACCATATTCGTTTTTACGACCAATCATGGCAACAATTTTGGTTGTACCAATATCTAAACCAACAGCTATTTTATTATCTTCCATTTCAGTTTATTTAGTGCACACAACTTGGTTGTGATATTTTACATTTATAGTTTTATAATTTTGAATGGTTTTATCTTCAAATGTCTTATTGTAAAACGCCTTCAACTTTTTTATTTTTACATCAACTTCAGTTAATTTCCCAAAATTAATTTTATAATTTCCACTTCTTACAGCAAATTGATATTCACCTTGGGAAGATCTGCTAATTCCCACTACTTCTTTTTGCAAAAAATTGTCACCTAAAATGGTATGAATTAAAGGCAATATTTCTTCCAAATTTTTATCATTAAAAATACCAGAAACTAACAAAACTCTCGAAGAAAAATTATCAGATAAAGGAATCTTTGCACCCTGTTTATCAACATAATAAGACTCATCTTTATTAATAATTCTTGCTACTGGAGCACGTTGTTTTATGATTGCCTTTAACATGCCTTCAATGGTTAAAAAAACAGATGCTTTTTCTACATAAGGGTTTTGAGTGACATTATTTTCTAACTTGTATAAATTTATTACAGATTTTGCTTGATTTTGAATACTATCTCCACTTTGTATTAACAATTTATTAACCATTAAATGTGTTAAAAAATTATTCTCCCCATCTTCAAATTGTACGATAATTCCTGAGACTTTTTTTTGTTCATTTCTTAAAGATGTAAAACTGTATAAAAAGCCCAAACATACTATTAATATTAGGAATACAAGATATTTTATTAAATTTTTAAACCTCATATTCTTGCGGTTTTAAAAGCTGATTTTTAACTGTATTTACCAAAACACCAATATCTCCTGCCCCTAACATTGCAACTACTTTAGCTGATGAATTTTTAATATCTTTTACTAATTTATTTTTTTTTGTCATTTTTTTCTGATTGTTGTGAATTTTACTTAACAACCATTCAGAAGTGACCCCTGAGATTGGTTTTTCTCTAGCAGGATAAATATCCAACAATAAAACTTCATCAAACTTTGATAATGATGTGGCAAAATCATCTATAAAATCTCTTGTTCTAGAAAATAAATGAGGTTGAAAAACTACCAGTACTTTTTCGTCAGGATACATTTCTCTTATAGAATTTTCTACTGCATTAATTTCTGTTGGATGATGCGCATAATCATCTATCAAAACAAAATTTTTATTCTTTATTTTATAGGAAAATCTTCGTTTTACACCTTTAAAAGTTGATAAACTTTCTTTTATCTTTTCTAAACTCACTCCATAAACATCTGCTAATGCTAGTGCTGCTAAAGCATTCATCACATTGTGCTTTCCAGGTAAATGAAAATGAATATCTTTAATAGCTCCTGTTGGGGTTTGCACATCAAAAATATATTTCCCGCTTTCAATTTTCATATTAAAAGCCCTGTAATCTGCATCTTCATTTATAGCATATGTTAGCCCTTCTAATGATAAACCTTTCGCTACTACCAAAGTGTCTGATACTTTTTGAGAAAATGCAAAAAATGATTCTTCCAACGCTTCTGGTTCTCCATAAATGTCTAAATGATCTGCATCCATAGAGGTTATACAGGCGATATTTGGACTTAACTTAAGAAAAGATCTATCAAACTCATCAGCCTCAACTACAGAAACTTTATCTTCTCCTAAAATTAAATTTGAATTGTAATTCTCTGCAATTCCTCCTAAAAAAGATGTTGCTTTTTCAGAAGCCATAATATGACCTAAAATTGATGAAGTAGTCGTTTTGCCATGTGTACCTGCAACTGCTAGGCAAAATGTAGTTTCTGTAATTTTTCCTAAAATCTCAGATCGTTTCAAAACTTTAAAATCATTATCTAGGAAATAACTCAGTTGATTATGATTTTCAGGAATTGCTGGAGTATAAATTACCAAAGTTTTATCCCTATCCAAAAAAGATATTGGAACCTCTTTTAAAATATCTTTGAAATTAATAATAACTCCTAACTCGGCCAATTTTGAAGTGATTGCTGTAGGTGTTTTATCATAACCTGCTACATTTTTTCCATTAGCCGCAAAATAACGAGCAATTGCACTCATTCCTATGCCTCCAATACCGACAAAATAATAGTTATGTATCTCTTTTAAATTCACTTATTTAATAACTTTTCTACTTCGTTTACAATATTTTTTGTTGCACTTGGCAATGCCAATTCGTGTATGTTTTCAGATAAATGCTCTTGTTTTCCTTGATCTTTTAATAGCGTTTCGAAAACAACAGGAAAAGTACCTAAATCTTTTTCTGACAGTAATATTGCTCCATGCTTATCTGCAATAGATTTTGCATTTTTAGTTTGATGGTCCTCTGCCACATTTGGCGAAGGGATAAAAATTACTGGTTTACCTACAATACATAATTCAGACACAGAACTTGCTCCTGATCTGGAAATGATAAAATCTGAAGCTGCGTATGCTAAATCCATTTTGTTTATGAACTCGTGCACTTGTATATTATCTAAAGCATTGTGTTTTTTATATTCATCGTAATAAAATTTACCACATTGCCATATGACCTGTACTTGTTGCTTTTTAAAAAACTCTATATTTGATTCGATGAGTTGATTTATTTTTCTTGCTCCTAAACTTCCCCCCAGAATTAAAACTGTTTTCTTTGTAATATCTAATTTGAAAAACGATTTCCCTTCATCACCTTTATTATAAATTGTTAACAAATCTTGACGAACTGGATTTCCTGTTTTCACAATTTTATCTGCAGGAAAAAATCTTTCTAAATTATCATAAGCAACACAAATCTTGGCAGCTCTTTTCCCTAATAATTTATTTGTAATTCCTGGAAAAGAATTTTGTTCTTGAATTAATGTTGGTACACGTTTTCTATTTGCCATAATTAAAGTTGGACCACTCGCAAAACCACCAGTTCCAATAGCTATATCTGGTCTAAACTTTTTTATGATACTTCTTGCTTTCCATAAACTATTCATGAATTTAAATGGAAACAATAAATTATCTAAAGAAAATTTCCTCTGAATCCCAGCTATCCAAAGCCCGTTTATCGGGTATCCCGCTTGTGGAACTTTTTCCATCTCCATTTTATCTTTTGCTCCTACAAATAAAAAATTTGCACTTGGATAACGCATTTTTATTTCATTTGCAATGGCAATTGCAGGGTAAATATGACCTCCTGTACCTCCTCCTGATATGAGTATGTTATATTGTTTCATGCAAAATATCTAAAGGATTATCGTCTAAAATATCTTCTTCTGTTTCTTCTTTTGATGCACTTACACTTAAAATCATTCCCAATGCAAAACACGTCATCCAAATAGACGTCCCTCCACTACTAACTAATGGTAAAGTTTGTCCAGTCACTGGAAATAAATTGGTGGCCACTGCCATATTTATAGCTGCTTGAAATATGATTGGACAACCTACACCAACAACCAATAATGTTCCAAAAATTGTAGTGGTTTTGCGGATTACAACAAAAATTCTAAATAATAAAATAAAGTACAATAAAATGATTAATGAGCCCCCAATTAAACCATATTCTTCTACTACAATAGCAAAAATAAAATCCGATTCTGAAGCATATAAAAAGTTCTTTTGAATACTTTTACCAGGTCCAACTCCAAAAACACCACCAGTCGCAATGGCTATTTTTGCTTTTTCTACTTGATAATTTTCTGTTCTTTTTGATTTGTCTGTATTTTTATTCTCTAGATCATTCGAAGGGAAAAAACTTGTAATTCTATTTTCCCATGTTTGAACTCTGTTTGGCATTGTTTCTGGAAATGCTTTTGTAATCAAAATAAAAATAGACAATACTACAATACCAGATCCTAAAATAAAACCAAGATATTTTAATGGATATCCGCCAATAAAAGTAACCATTAGAATCATCATAAAAATAATGGCTGTTGTTGAGAAATTTGCAGGTAAAATTAAAATTAAAATCACCAAAACAGGCAACCACAATTGCCAAACACTTTCTTTAAATGTAATTTGTTTGTCTTTATTTCTAGCCAAATACCTTGCAACATAAACCATTAAAACTAAACCTGCCAATGTTGATGTTTGAAAACCCACGCCCGCAATCCTTATCCATCTGCTTGCATTTGCCCCTCCAATAGTTGTGCCTTGCATTAAAGTAAAAATCAATAAAACGATAACTATTGGAAGCATTAAAACAGAACCTCCAGAAAAGTAACGATAAGGAATTTTATGAACTCCGTAAATAATTGCGAAACCCATCGTTAATAAAACTAAATGCTTTACTAAATGTCCAAAAGTTGAACCAAAACCTAAACCATACACTAAGTTTGTGCTTGCACTATACACAGGCATAAACGAAAATATAGCCAAAACAGCAACAATTGCCCAAATGGTTTTATCCCCTTTTATATGTTTAAAAATGGTTTTCATTAATTTAAATTACACTTATTTATAAACTTTTTACTGCATTTTTAAATTTGCGTCCTCTATCTTCATAATTATCAAACAAATCGAAACTTGCACAAGCAGGAGATAGCAATACTGCATTTCCTCTTTCCGCCAGTTTTTGAGAGACTTTAACAGCCTCCTCTGCCCCAGCAGTTTCCACAATCATATCTATAACGTTACCAAATGTGCTTTTAATCTTTTCATTATCTAAACCTAAACATACAATAGCTTTCACTTTTTCTCTTACCAAAGGCAGTAAATCTGTATAATCGTTACCTTTATCTACGCCTCCAACAATCCAAATTGTTTGCTTATCCATACATTCTAATGCATAAAATGTTGCATTTACATTTGTTGCCTTAGAGTCGTTTATGTACTCTACATCTTTAATTTTAGCTACAGCTTCTAAACGATGCTCTGCACCTTCAAAGGTTGCTAAACTTTCTTTTATAGAATCTTTTCTTACCTTTAATAATTGCGCAGCCATTGTTGCTGCCATTGCATTTTTTGTATTGTGCTTTCCTTTAAGTGATAAAGTTGATATTGGCATATTAATTTCTTCTTTGTTTATATTGATTGATATATTTTGTCCTTTAATACAAGCTCCATATTCTAATTGCTTTTTGATTGAAAATGGAACTAACTTTGCTTTGGTTTTATTTTTAATTAACCAGTTATTAATGAATTCGTCATCTGCGTCATAAATTAAATAATCAGTTGCTTTTTGGTTTTTTGTAATCTTAAATTTTGATTCAATATAATTCTCAAATTTGTAATTATACCTATCTAAATGGTCTGGAGAAATATTAGTTATCATGGCAATGTGCGGATTAAAATCTTGAACACCATCTAACTGAAAACTACTAATTTCTAATACATAGTTTTTAAAATCATTTTCAGCTACTTGCTTTGCGAAACTATCCCCAATATTCCCTGCAACTCCAACATTTATTCCTGCATTTTTTAAAATATAATGCGTTAACAATGTTGTTGTTGTTTTTCCATTTGACCCTGTGATTCCAATAATATTAGCATTGGTAAACGGTACTGCAAATTCCATTTCAGAAATAACTGGAATGGCATTTTGAATTAATTTCTTAACCAAAGCAACTTTATCAGGAATCCCCGGGCTTTTCATCACCACGTCAGCATTTAAAATTTCACTTTCTGTATGCTGATTTTCCTCAAAATCAATATTATTATTTAAAAGAACTTCTTTATATTTATTTGATATTTGACCTTTGTCTGAAACAAAAACTTCATATCCTTTTTGCTTTCCTAAGATAGCTGTACCCACGCCACTTTCTCCGCCACCAAGAACAACTAACCTCTGCATTTCTATCTTAATTTTAAGGTTACAATTGTAAATACTGCTAACAAAATTCCGACAATCCAAAAACGGACTACAATCTTACTTTCATGGTAATTCAACTTTTGAAAATGGTGGTGCAAGGGCGCCATTTTAAATATCCTTTTCCCTTCTCCAAATTTTTTCTTCGTGTATTTAAACCAAGAAACTTGCATAATTACAGATAGATTTTCTAGAACAAAAATTCCGGCTAAAATTGGCAAAAGCAATTCTTTTCTGATTGAAATTGCAATTACCGCTATAATACCTCCTATAGTTAAACTTCCTGTATCTCCCATAAAAACTTGAGCCGGAAAAGTATTATACCATAAAAAACCAATTAATGCTCCTGCGAATGCAAGTATAAAAACTGTCATTTCTCCAGAATCTGGTATATACATCACATCTAGATATTCTGCGAATATAATATTACCAGAAACCCAAGCAAATGCCGCTAAAGTAATTACTATTATTGCTGATGAGCCAGCTGCTAAACCATCAATTCCGTCAGTTAAATTTGCGCCATTAGAAATTCCTGTAACTATAAACACAGTAATAAATATGAAAATAATCCATCCGTATTTTTCGTAACCTTCACCCAAATAGGATAAAGGTTTGGAATAATCCAATTCATTATTTTTAAAAAAAGGTACTGTAGTTTTTGTTGATTTATGCGCTTCTCCAAAAACTTGTTTTCTACCATTTTCTTGCATTACCTGTTGATCTATTGGTAATTGCTCTTTAATTGTTACACCTTCATTGAAATAGAGCATGACACCAACAATAATTCCCAAACCAACTTGCCCTAAAATTTTGAATTTGCCCTTTAAACCATCTTTATCTTTTTTGAATACTTTTATATAGTCATCCAAAAAACCAATCAACCCCATCCAAACTGTAGTAATTATAAGAATAATGATATAAATATTATCTAACTTTGTTAGTAAAAACACTGGGATTAATGTTGCGAAAATGATAATAACTCCACCCATTGTTGGGGTCCCTGATTTTTGCTTTTGCCCTTCTAAACCTAAATCACGAACCGTCTCACCAACTTGCTGTGTTCTTAAAAAGTTGATAATTCTTTTCCCATAAATTGCCGAAATCAATAATGATAAGATAAATGCAGCTGCAGCTCTAAAAGAGATAAATTGGAAGACACTTGCTCCAGGGAAACTAAATTGACTTTCTAAATATTCAAATATATAATACAACATGCTACTTCTTTTTTAATTGATTAAAACAATAAGACACCTCTTCTAAGTCATTAAAATGAGTGCGAACTCCCTTAATTTCTTGGTAATTTTCATGTCCTTTCCCAGCAATTAAAATAATATCTCCAGTTTTTGAAAGTTTACAAGCCGTTTTAATTGCTTGCTTTCTATCTAAAATTGTTAATGTTTTTCTGTAATTTTGAGATGAAACGCCATTTTCCATTTCATCTAAAATTGTCTGTGGATTTTCTGTTCTTGGATTGTCTGAAGTAAAAATGGCTTGATTGCTTAATTGAGCTGCAATATGTGCCATTTTAGGTCTTTTGGTTTTATCTCTGTCACCGCCACAACCTACAACTGTAATTACATTTTCGTTATTTGTTCTAATATCATTAATCGTTTCTAAAACATTTTTTAATGCATCTGGTGTATGCGCGTAATCTACAATTGCAGTAACTCCTTCATCGGAAATAATATGTTGAAAACGACCACTAACACTCTCTAACTGACTTACAATTGTTAAAATTTCCAATTTTTTTAAACCTAATAATTCAGCTGTTGCAATAATTGCTGTTAGATTATAGATATTAAAAACACCTATTAATTTGGTCCAAACTTCAGTTCCACCAACATTAAGTAATGTTCCAGAAAGTTGCTTTTCTAAAATTCGAATTTTATAATCAGCAAAAGTTTTTAAAGCGTAAGTATATTTTTTTGCTTTGGTATTCTGCAACATGTAGTTGCCATTTTTATCATCAATGTTTGTGAGTGCAAATGCAGATTTTGGTAAACCATCAAAAAATGCTTTTTTCACATTTCTATAGGTTGCAAAAGTTTCATGATAATCCAAATGATCATGAGAAAGATTTGTGAAAATTCCGCCTGTAAAGGTTAATCCTTCCGTTCTTTTTTGATGAATTCCGTGAGAACTCACTTCCATAAAACAATATTCCACCCCTTGCGCTAACATCAAATTTAAATAACAATTTATAGTTATTGAATCTGGTGTAGTATGCGTTGCTTTGTATTCAGTTTTATCTATTAAAATTTTTACTGTTGAAAGCAAACCTACCTTATAGCCAGCTTGCATAAATAATTGATACAATAATGATGCAATTGTAGTCTTTCCGTTTGTGCCTGTTACACCAATTACTGGGAATTTAGTGGAAGGGTTATCATAAAAATTAGCTGACATAATTGCCAAAGCCACGTTTGCATCATCGACTTTTATATAGGTTACTCCACTCTTTTTATTTTCAGGTAAGTTCTCGCAAATTATTACAATTGCTCCTAATAAGATGGCTTTATTGATGTATAAATGACCATCAACCTGAACACCTTTTTGAGCAACAAAAACATCATTTTCTTGAACTTTTCTAGAATCAAAAACAATGCTATTGACATGAATATCTGCATTACCAAATACTTGTTTGATGCCAACTTTGTATAATATGTCTTTTAAATTTTTCAGTTTATGATAATTTTAAAACAATAGTACTTCCCTTAACTAACTTTTCTCCTTTTTTAATTGACTGAGTCCGCACTTTACCAACTCCTGAGAACTTTACTTTTAATCCTATATTCTCTAACATAGCTACAGCATCCATAGCACTCATGCCTTTTACATTAGGTACTTTGGTGTATTCTTTATTAATAATTTTCGCATAATTTTGATACTGATTTTCAATCGCAGCAAACTTCACTTTATCCTCTACCGATTGATTATTGATAGGAGTAGTTGTATAAATTTTTTGCGCAATTTCTTTAAAAATTGGTGCAGCTACAGTTGCCCCATAATACCCTTTCTTTTTATCTGGATCGTGGACAACAACGATACAAGAATATTTTGGTTCATCAGCAGGAAAAAAACCTGCAAAAGAAGCCACATATCGCTCTGTAGAATAATAACCGCCTTCCCACTCACCTTTTGTATTTTTAGTTCTTGGAATGTATTTTTTAGCAGTACCCGTTTTGCCTGCCATGGAAAAATTTGGTGAGTAAATATTATCTGCTGTTCCCTTAACAACAACATTTTCCATCACTTTACGAACTTTACTTAAAGTTTCTTTTGATGCGATTTTGGAATTTACAATCTCTGTTTTGAATATTTTTTCCGCTTTACCATCTCTTCTTAGTTCTTTTACAAAGCGGGGTTTTACCATAATTCCGTTATTTGCTACAGCATTATAGAACATTAAAGTTTGCATTGGCGTTACTGAAATGCCATAACCCCATGACATCCACTCTAAAGAAATTTTACTCCAAGCTTTATCCTTTGGTTCGGGAATATATGGTTTTCCCTCTCCTTTAATTTGGAAACCTACAGGTTTTGTAAATCCGTATTTCGCTACTTTATAGATAAACTTTTCTGGTTGATGATCATAATGTTTTTTGATCAACTTAACCACACCCACATTTGACGAAACTTCAAAAGCTCTGGCTGCAGAAATTTTACCATAACCTCCTTTTTTTGAATCTTCTACTTTTCTATTGTTTATATAAATTCTACCTTTTTCAGTATCTACAACTGTTGCAGTATCTATAACCTTATCATCTAGAGCTGCCATTAAACTTACTAATTTAAAGGTAGAACCAGGCTCATGACTTTCCCAAACCGCATAATTTCTCTTTTCGTAATACTTCCCTTTTGATGTTCTTCCTAAATTAGAAATTGCCTTAATTTCACCTGTTTTGGTTTCCATAACAACAGCACAACCGTGATCTGCCTCAAAATATTCTAACTGACGTAATAATGCGTGATGTGTAATATCTTGGATATTTACATCTATAGTTGTAATAATATCATGACCATCTAAAGGCTCTTTCTCATTAACGTCAGAAATTGGTTTCCACTGATTTTTGGCGATTTTCTGCTTCCAACGCAAACCATCTTCACCTTGCATAAAATCAGCAAAAGCACCTTCTATACCAGCCTCTCCTCTATAATCATCGTAACCAATAGTTCTTTCAGCAATTTTACCAATTGGATGAGTACGAACTGTTTTGTGTTCTGCTATAAAACCACCGCCATAAACACCTTTATTAAAAATAGGGAAGGTTTTCATTTTTAAATAATCATTATACCCTATATTTCTAGCAATAAGTAAATAACGATTTTTACGTCTTTTTGCAGTTCTTAATTTATTTTGATAATAGCTTACAGATTTTCCCAACATTTTGGATAATTCTTTTGACAAAGCCGCAATATTTTTCTCAAATATTTTATTTTTTACAGCAGCCATAACATCCATTCTAATCGTATATTTAGACATTGAGGTTGCCAATAAATTACCATCTGCAGCATAAACATTACCTTTATTGGCTTTTATTTTAAACTCTTTTACGGTAAGCTCTGTGGCTAGTTTCTTGTATTTTTCTCCCTGTACATATTGAATATTTACAAGACGAAAAATAATTGTGAATAAAAGAAGCGCGATAAAAGAAGCCACTATGTAAAATTTGGTAAGTATGCTTTTTTTGTGAGTTGCCAATATATTAATCTTTAATTGTTACTTTAATTTTTTTAGGAGGCACTTCTGATGGTTTTAAACCTCTTTCTTTTGCTTTTTCCCTGATACTTGATTCCATTTTTAATCGCATTAAAATGGTTCCTGTATCTACATATTCGGCTCTTAACTCTCTTTTCTTTTTGTTTAGTTCAGAGATTTCAAAAACTTTTCTTTCTGCGCTATGAGAACTATATATAATAATCAACATTAAAAACATCACAAAAATGATTATTCTCCAATTTTTAAAAGCTGACTCATCTGTAAGAAAACTTCCTCTCAAAAAACTATAAACACCTTTTCTAACTTTAGACATTTTGATTTTTTAAAGTTGCTATTCTTAATTTTGCACTTCTAGCTCTGTTGTTTATTTTTATTTCCTCTTGAGAAGGAATAATCAATTTCCCAACTTTTTTCAATGGTTCATTGGAATTTCCAAAAACATCCTTTTCAGGTTCACCCTTAAACAAGCCTGTTCTAATAAATCGTTTCACCAATCTATCTTCTAAAGAATGATAAGAAATCACGCTTAATCTGCCATCCTCTTTCAACAGATTAGGAATTTGTTCCAAAAACTCTTTCAAAACATCTAACTCTTCATTTACCTCAATTCGAATTGCCTGAAAAATTTGAGCCAAAATCTTATGTTCTTTTGCTTTAGGTAAAAAAGCTTTTAAAACCTCCTTTAGCTGAAAACTAGTTTCAATTTTTTGATTTCCTCTTTCGTGCACAATTGTTCTTGCTAACTTTCGAGAATTTCTAAGTTCACCATATAAAAACAAGATCTCTGCCAACTTTTCTTCTGAATAATTATTCACTATTTCTTTGGCAGATTTCTTAGATTTCTGATTCATACGCATGTCCAAATCTCCTTCAAAACGAATAGAAAAACCTCTCTCTGCCTCGTCAAATTGATGAGAAGAAACACCTAGATCAGCTAAAATACCGTCAACCTTTCGGATTCCATGAAACCTTAAAAATCTTGAGATATATCTAAAATTTTCTGGAATTAATACAAAACGCCTATCATCAATCAGATTATTTAAAGCATCGGGGTCTTGATCAAAACCAAATAATTTTCCATTTTCTCCAAGCCTATCTAAAATTTCTCTGGAATGACCCCCACCACCAAAAGTTACATCCACATAAACACCATTTTGTTTGATAGCTAACGCATCTATACTTTCGTTCAATAAAACTGGGTTATGATACTCACTCATCTTCTTCCCCTTTAAAATCTCCCATAACCTCTTCTGCTAATTCCGCAAAACCTTGCGCTCCACTTGCTATAATATCCTGATACCTATCTTTATCCCAAATCTCAATAATACCAGCAGATGAAGACATTACTATCTCTTTTTTAATACCTGCATAAGCACATAAATTTTTCGGAATTAAAAATCGCCCTGTTGTATCTAATTCAACTGACTTTAAACCTGCAGAAAATATCCGAATGAAATCGTTTGTTTTTTTATTAAACCTATTCTTTTTACTTACCTGAGCCATTGTTGAACTCCACTCTTTCATGGGATATAACTCCAGACATGACTCAAAAATAGATTGTTTTAGCACAAAACCTTCTTGCAAAACTGAAGCAAGTTGCTTTTTGAAAGCTGATGGCAACATCACCCTTCCTTTCGCATCTGCTTTACAATTATATTCTCCAATTAGGTTTATCACTAAAACTTACATTTGTACTTCAAAAATATAGAAAAAATACCACTTTTTACCACTTTTTACCACTTTGTTAATAAAAACAGAGCATACCCTTTATTCACAAGGAAAAGAGATGTTAATAAGTGTAAATGACTGATAACTAAAGCAGTTTCTATGTTATAAAAAAGAACTACATTTGCGGATAGTGAATTCAAACAAAAATCAATGACTGACAAGTTAAAAACTGAAGGTAAGTTTACATATGCAGAAGCCGGAGAAGGACCTGAAATCATTATTTTACATGGATTAATGGGGGCTTTAAGTAATTTTAAGCCAACTTTTAATCATCTGTCAAAAAATGGTTATAAAGTTTTAATACCTGAATTACCTCTTTACACACTTCCACTCATTAAAACTAATGTTAAAAATTTAGCTGCTTATCTGCAAGATTTTTTAGAACATAAAAATATAAATCAAGCTATTCTTTTAGGAAACTCTTTAGGCGGTCATATCGCTCTATATTTTACCAAACACTATCCTGAAAAAGTAAAATCACTAGTACTTACAGGTAGTTCTGGTTTATACGAAAATGCCATGGGAGGTAGCTTCCCTAAAAGAGGAAGTTATGAATATATAGAACAAAAGGTAAAAGATGTTTTTTACGACCCTGCTGTAGCAACAAAAGAATTGGTTGACAGTGTGTATGCTACTGTAAATGACAGAGTAAAGGTTTTAAAAACCTTATCTATTGCCAAAAGTGCTATTAGACACAATATGGCCAATGATTTACCCTTAATGAAACAACCTACCTGTTTAATTTGGGGAAAACAAGATGAAGTTACACCTCCTGAAGTGGGGGAAGACTTCCATAAATTATTACCAAATTCCGATTTATTTTGGCTTGACGAATGTGGCCACGCTCCAATGATGGAAAAGTCAGAAGAATTTAACAAGATTCTGATTGATTGGTTTAATTCTAAAAATATTTAAATTCCTTTTTTGTGAAAATTAAGTCTGCTGAATTTGTAATGAGTAACAGCAATGTTATTAACGCTCCAAAAGACCGTATTCCTGAATATGCTTTTATTGGACGTTCTAATGTTGGAAAATCTTCATTAATAAATATGTTA
Organism: uncultured Polaribacter sp.; assembly: GCA_913020555.1. Lineage (GTDB taxonomy): Bacteria > Bacteroidota > Bacteroidia > Flavobacteriales > Flavobacteriaceae > Polaribacter. Next base: position 27,325 of record CAJWAC010000002.1, read on the forward strand.
ATGGAACGCAAAGATTTGGCAAAAATTTCTGGAAAACCTGGTAAAACCCAATTGATTAACCATTTTAAAATAAATGAAAATTGGTTTTTAGTGGATTTACCTGGTTATGGCTATGCACAGGTTTCTAAGAAGAAACGTGTTATTTTTCAATATTTTATAGAAAACTACTTTAAAGAAAGAGAGCAGCTAGTTTGCACTTTTGTGCTTATTGATTCTAGACACGACCCTCAAAAAATTGATTTGGATTTTATGCGCTTTTTAGGAGAACAACAGATTCCATTCTGTATTGTTTTTACAAAAGCTGATAAATTAGGAAGCTCAAAACTGAATAAACAAATTACTTCTTACAAAAAGAAATTATTACAACATTGGGAATCTTTACCAATGACTTTTCTAACGTCATCATCCACAGGGTTAGGCCGTAAAGAATTTTTAGATTTTGTAGATGGTATAAATGAAGATGTTGCTAAAGATTTTAAATAATCAAAAATGCACTCTAATAAGGATAACTTACAAGTACTTTTTGAAGATAATCATTTAATGATTGTTAATAAGCGTTCTGGAGACATAACTCAAGGAGATAAAACTGGAGACAAACCTTTGAGCGATGTAGTAAAAGAATACATCAAAGAAAAATACAATAAAACTGGCAATGTGTTTTTAGGCGTTGTGCACAGACTAGACAGGCCTACTTCTGGAGTAATTATTTTTGCAAGAACATCAAAAGCATTGGAGCGTTTAAATAAAATGTTGCGTGATAAAAATATAAACAAAACATATTGGGCTATTGTAAAAAATAACCCAAAGAAAGAAAAAGACACTTTAATTCATTATTTAAAAAAGAATCCTAAAAACAATAAATCTTCTGCTTTTCATAAAGAAATTTCTGGTTCAAAAAAAGCCATTTTACATTATCATGTTTTGCAAAAGTTAGACAATTACAGTTTGTTAGAAATTGATCTAGAAACAGGTAGACACCATCAAATTAGAACACAATTATCCAATATTGGTTTTCCTATAAAGGGCGATTTAAAATACGGTTTTAACAGGAGTAATAAAGATGGAAGTATTCATTTACATGCCCGAAAAATTCAATTTACTCATCCAGTATCAAAAGAAAATATTTCTATTGTTGCTCCCACTCCAAATGAAGCTGTTTGGAATGCTTGTAACTAATTATTATCTTTAGAGGAAATTATTTTCTTTAATGAAAGCTTTCAAATATTTTTCAATTTTAATATTACCCATAATCGTTTATATTTCTTTTACCTCTAAAGGATGGTTAACACACATACCTGCTATTGTTTTTTTTGGAGTAGTGCCTTTGTTGGAGTTTTTTATTAAACCTAACGAAACTAATTTTTCGAAAGAACAAGAAAAGATTGAAAAAGAAAATAAACTATATACATATCTACTATACCTTACATTACCTATTCAAGTGGGCTTTTTAATTTTCTTTTTCTATTCTATTCAAGAACCAAATTTAACTAATTCAGAAATTTTTGGACGTATTTTTGGAATGGGTATTATGTGTGGTGTCATTGGAATAAATGTTGGACACGAATTAGGGCATAGAAACAATAGATTAGATGAATTTATTGGAGAAATATTGTTATTAACCTCTTTAAATACGCATTTTTTACCTTATCATAATGGAGGACATCATTACAATGTGGCTACTCCAAAAGATGCTGCAACCGCTAGAAAAAACGAAATATTATTCACTTTTTGGCTTCGTTCACATTTCTCTAGTTATTTAGAAGCCTGGCGCTTAGAAAATAGAAGAATGCAACAAGAAAACAGAAGCTGGTTACACTACCAAAATAGAATGATTATCTACACTATTTGTAATCTTGCATTATTAAGTCTTATTTATTTTTTCTTTGGTCAATTTATTTTATACTGTTTTGTAGCAGCCGCTATTTCAGGAATTCTTTTGTTGGAAACCGTAAATTATATTGAACACTACGGATTACTCAGAAAACAAAACGAAAACGGACGTTATGAGCGCGTAAAAAGAAATCATTCTTGGAATTCAAATCATCAAGTTGGGCAAGTATTATTATTCAATTTATCTCGTCATTCAGATCATCATTTTAACGGGAGCAAACATTATCAATTACTAAAGTCAGTACCAGAAAGTCCGCAGATGCCAACCGGTTATCCTGGAATGATGCTACTCTCTTTCTTTCCTCCTATTTGGTTTTGGGTGATGAATAAAAAAATCAAAAAATCTTAGTTATCATTTTATGTATAAAGAAAAAACAGTCTCTGAAGCCATACATTATAGGCGTTCAGTAAGAGTTTACGATGCTGAAAAACCAATTCAAAAAGACATTGTAAAAAAATGTATTCATCAAGCAACTTTAGCTCCAAATAGCAGCAATATGCAATTGTGGGAGTTTTACCATGTTACATCAAAAGATATCATTGCAAAAATCACCCCTTTTTGTTTTAATCAGAATGCAGCAAAAACAGCACAACAACTGGTTATTTTTATAACACGAAAAGATTTATGGAAACAACGAGCAAATGCCAATTTAAAGTTTATTGACAAAAATTTTGGAGCTGATAACCCTAAAAACAAACAAAGTAAAAGAGAAAAAACAGCCCGAAATTATTACAGTAAAATCATTCCTTTTGCCTACGGTGATTTTTTGGGTATGCTAGGCTTTTTAAAATACCTAATGGTTTCTTTTATTGGTTTTTTCAAACCTATGTACAGACAAGTTAGAAAAAGTGATATGCGAATTGTAGCTCATAAAACTTGCGGTTTAGCTGCAGAAAACTTTATGATTTCTATGGCAGCAGAAGGCTATGATACTTGCCCAATGGAGGGTTCAGATACGTTGAGAATTAAAAAATTGTTAGGATTACCTCTTGGTGCAGAAATAAATATGATTGTATCTTGTGGAATCAGAAAACCTGAAGGAGTTTACGGAGATCGCTTTCGAATTCCCTTTGAAGAAGTTTATAAAGAAGTATAAATGGAACACCTATTAAATCAAGAATCAATTTTGCATCACTAGAAACTAATTTACCTCTAGTGATGTAAACTGAAATTTTTCTCCATTAAACAACCCTTTATCAGATAATTTTAAGGATGGGATTACCAAAAGTGCCATAAAAGACAAACTCATGTATGGAGCTCTTAATTGACTACCCATTTTTTTTGCCATTTTATCTAATTCAGCGTATTGTTCCCCAATTTCTTGAGCTGACTTGTCAGACATAATTCCGGCTACAGGTAAAGAAACTATTTTCTCTTCTAATAATGTTACCGCACAAACTCCACCTCTATTTTTAATAATTAAATTTACCGCTTTACAAATCATTTCGTCAGACACACCCACTGCAATAATATTGTGAGAATCATGACCTACAGAGCTTGCAATTGCACCTTCTTCTAATCCGAAGTTTTTGATAAAGGCCATAGACGGCATCTGGTTTTTATATCTATTTACAACTGTCATTTTTAAGACATCCGTATCTATATTTGAAACTAAATTACCGTTAACTATTAAAGAATCTGCTATTATCTCATTGGTTACCAATTCACCATCTAAAGCTTCAATAACTCTAATTTTTTTAGATGACGATGCAAATCTAAAATCTGTCACTTTCTTTATATCTGTGTTAAAATTATTCAATACTTCAAAAGGAACAGATTTCACAAAACTTTTGCCATTTTTAGCTACCAATTCACCATTAATATAGGTTTCTAAAACATTGAATTCTTTTAAATTATCAACCAAAATAAAATCTGCAGCATCACCTTCTTGCAGTAAACCAACATCTAAATTATAATGTTTTACAGGATTTATACAGGCTGCTTGCAACACTTTAAAAACATCAATTCCTTTCGCCACTGCTCGTTCACATAATTGATTGATATGCCCCAATAGCAAATCATCTGGATGTTTGTCATCTGAACAAAACATCATATTCTCGAAATGTTCAGGTAGTAAATCAATTAAAGCTTCAAAGTTTTTCGCGGCGCTCCCTTCTCTAATAATCACTTTCATTCCCTTTTGTAACTTCTCCTCTGCTTCATCGTAAGAAAAACACTCATGATCTGTAGAAATTCCTGCAGCAATGTATTTTGATATATCTTCGCCTCTTAAACCTGGTGCATGCCCATCGATGGGTTTATTGTTATTTTTTGCATGTTGTATCTTTTTTAGCACCTCATCATCATCAAAAAGCACCCCAGGATAATTCATCATTTCTGCCAAATACTTGATATCAGAATTTGCCATCAATAATTTAATATCTTCAGCACTTATAATTGCTCCAGCACTTTCAAAAGAAGTTGCAGGCACACAAGAAGGGGCTCCAAAATTAAATTTTAAGGGTACTTTTTTTCCGTTTTCAATCATAAAATCAACCCCTTTTACTCCTAGTACGTTGGCAATTTCATGCGGATCAGAAACTGTAGCTACTGTGCCATGAATTACGGCAATTTTTGCAAATTCACTAGGAACTAACATTGAGCTTTCTATATGAATATGAGCATCTACAAAACCTGGTAAAATATAGTTTTCTACCTCGTGATGTATTTCGTTAATTGCAGAAATCTTTCCATTTCTTACAACCACTTCACCTTTAAAAATTCGTTTGTTAAGAATATCTACAATGTTCCCTTTTACATTCATAAACTTGCTATATTTAGAACAAATTTACAAAGAATAAAAAGGGTTTTTTATTCAACTTTATCCTATTTTTAATTTATGAATTACGCTCAACAAAAAATTACCATACCCGAGGCAGAAAAAATTCTTTTTGATCTTTATCATATTCAAGGAACGGTATCTCCTTTGCCTGGTTATATTGATTTTAATTTTAGAATTAAAATAGCAGGTGAAGAAGGGTATATTCTTAAAATATCTAGAGTTGATGAAAATAAAAAGTACCTAGAATATCAGCAAGAATTGTTGCAATTTATTGAAAATAGCGATGAGAAAATCATTGCTCCAATAGCCGTTAAAGATAAAAATAAGTATTTAGTTTCCGAAATAAGAGATCGTTACAAAAAAACACGTTGTGTACGTTTACTCACCTGGGTTTCTGGTAAAGTTTGGAGTGCTGTAAACCCACAATTAGAAGATTTAAGGTATAGTATTGGCACGCAATGTGGTATTTTAACAAAAGTATTACAAGGTTTTAAACATCCTGAAGCGCACTATAATTTTGAATGGGATATTGCTCAATCTCTTTGGACAATAAAGCATTTACATTTATTTGAAGTGCCCGAAAAAGAAATACTAATGCTGTTTCAAGATAAATTTAAAGCCTATCAACGCACCTATACTAGTTTAAGAAAAAGTATTGTACATAATGATCCGAATGACAACAATATTATTGTTACCAATAACCTATTGCAACCAAAAGCAAAAGCAGCCATAGACTATGGAGATGCTATGCATACACAAACCATAAATGATCTTGCCATTCTTTGTGCTTATGGTACAATGAGGCATCAAGATCCTTTAGCAGCATCACTCTCTTTTATAAAAGGTTATCATACCTCTTTTCCATTATTAGAAGAAGAATTAGCGCATTTATTTAATGCCATTGCCATGCGGCTTGTTATTATTGTTACCAGAGCTGCCATTAGCAAAATTGAGGAACCAGACAATGAATATCTATGGATTAGCGAAAAACCCGCTTGGAAAGTACTGCATAAATGGTCTAAAATTTCAGAGGATTTTGCACATTATTCTTTTAGAAATGCGTGTGGTTTTTCTGCACACCCAAATGAAAAACAATTTAAAAAATGGGCTGCTACTAACCAATATTCTTTAACTGCACTATTCCCTTCCATACAAAAATCAGAAATTAAGTTATTAGATTTAAGTGTAGCTAGTTATTGGATTGGACAACAAACAGATTTTAACAATATTGATGTATTTCAATTTAAAATAGATCAACTTCAAAAAGAACATCCAACAAAGATTATTTCTGGTGGATATCTAGAACCAAGACCTTTGTATACGTCTAATACCTATGATAAAATAGGAAATCATGGCCCAGAAAGTAGAACTATTCATTTAGGGATCGATTTCTGGTTGCCTACGAATACGCCTGTACACGCATTATTTGATGGAGAAGTTGAAATAGCTATTGATGACCACGGAAATAAAGAGTATGGTGGTTTGGTTATTTTAAAACACTCAGAAAATGAACTAGAATTCTACACGTTATATGGTCATTTAAACCCGGAAGGTGTATTAAATTATCAAAAAGGAGACAAGATTCTAAAAGGACAAAAAATTGGTGTTTTAGGTGATAAAAACGTAAATGGGAACTGGGCACCTCATTTGCATTTTCAGGTAATGCTGTCTTTATTGGATTATACAACTGATTTTCCTGGAGTTGCCTACACAAATGAGATAGCAACTTGGAGAAGTATTTGTGTAGACCCCAATGTATTGTTCCAAATTAAAAATCTCCAAACAAAAGAGAGTGCTTCAAACAAAGAATTAATTTCTTACAGAAAACAACATCTAGGAAAAGGATTGAGTTTACACTATAAAGACCCCATAAAAATGGTTCGAGGAGAAGGCGTTTATCTTTTAGATGAGTTGGGTAGAAAGTATTTGGACACTGTGAACAATGTTGCGCATGTTGGCCATGAACATCCTGCTATTGTGCACGCTGGGCAAAAGCAAATGGCCTTACTGAATACAAACTCACGTTATCTTCATAAAAATATCAACTTATTAGCCAAGGAAATTTTAGAAACCTTACCACCAGAATTAAGCGTTGTTCATTTTGTAAATTCTGGCAGTGAAGCAAATGAATTGGCCATTAGAATGGCAAAAACAGTTACAGGTAAACAACATGTTATTGCTTCTGAAGTTGGTTATCACGGAAATACCAACACTTGCGTAGCTATTTCTTCTTATAAATTTGATGGGAAAGGTGGCAAAGGAGCCCCAGAATACACTCATATTTTTCCGTTACCAGACGCTTTTAGAGGAAAATACAGAGGCGAGAATACTGGAAAAAAATATGCAGAAGAAGTACAAAAATGCATTAATACTATTCATAAAACAGAAGATGGGGTAAGTGCGCTAATTATAGAACCTATTATTTCTTGTGGCGGACAAATAGAGTTGCCAAAAGGCTTTTTATCTGAGGCTTATAAAGCGGTTAGAAAAGCTGGTGGCTTGTGTGTTTCTGATGAAGTACAAGTGGGCTGTGGTAGACTTGGAAAAACTTTTTGGGGCTTTCAATTACACAATGTACTTCCAGATATTATTACCATAGGAAAACCCATAGGAAACGGACATCCTTTGGCTGCTGTTGTGTGCACTGAAGCAGTAGCTAATGGTTTTGCCAATGGTATGGAGTTTTTTAATACTTTTGGCGGAAACCCGGTTTCATGTGCTATTGGGACTGCCGTATTACAGACTGTAAAAAAAGAAAAATTACAAGAAAACGCACTAGAAGTTGGGACTTATTTAAAAGACCAACTCTTAAATTTAGCCAAAGATTTTCCTATTATTGGAGAAGTTCGTGGGCAAGGTCTTTTTCTAGGAATAGAATTGATAGATGCTCAAAAAAATCCATTACCAGAACAAACTAGCTATCTTATTAATAGAATGAAGGCACATGGTATTTTAATGAGTTCTGATGGCCCTGATCATAACGTATTAAAAATAAAACCACCACTCGTTTTTTCTAAAGATAATGCCAACCAAGTACTATTTTATCTTAAAAAAATACTGAATGAGAATTTTATGACAGAATAAAAAAAACTCCTTCAGGATGGAAATAATCTATGGCTAATTGAGTTTTTTGTCTCTAATATTTCATGTAATATGGCTTGTATTAGATATAAAATAGCCAACATGAAAATTAGGTGCTCTTGCACTAACGCTAAGGTTAAACACTTGTATTTTATTGGCAAGTTTGTGGCTTTACCTTTTAACAGGCAAAAGCAGTGCAAACATCAGTATGTATTTTAACAAACTATAGTAACTTTTGCAACACGCATACGTATCTCTTTTGTAAATATACTAGTATATTTGACTAAAAGTTCTAGTATATTTTACAAAATATACTAGTATAAATGAGTAAAAGATGTAGTATTTTTACAAAAGGTAAAAAGAAAGTAGTTTTGGGCAATAATTTGCTTGTTTTATAAAGGTACGGTAAACGCGTAAAAAATGCAAGTAATTTGCTCTATTATAAAATTGAAATTTTGCCAATTTAATATTGTTAAGTTAATTAACCCCTTGCTCTGAAGTTCATCTTTAACCTATGATTGTATAAATCTAAATTGAATACAAAGTTAGCATTAAGATTTTATTCTAAGATATTTTTTGAATATACCATCCTTGAAAACTCATCAAATATTGAGGTGGTTTCTTTGTGATTGAAAGGAATGTGCTGTGTAAAAATACAAGAAGCAATTCCAGACTTATAATCTATGTAAAAATAAGTATTCATCATTCCACCCCAAAATACAGTTCCTGGTTGACGACCATAATTTTTTCCTTCATTATCAATAGCCCAAGCCAGACCCCATTTAGTAGTGTTGGTCGTAAAATTTTCAAGATTACAGCAATATGCAGGGTTAAAATAATTCCCTTTACTATCCATATTTATATCTCCAATTTGATTTTTCAACATTTCTTCCACCGTTTTTTTCTCTAACAATTTTACATTGTTGACAGTACCATAATTGAGTAAACATTTAAGAAGCTTCATATAGTCATTTGGTGAAGACCATAAACCATCATCACCGCTAAATTTAGTCGCTTTTTCCTTTGGAATTCGATTTGACATTTCTACTAATGGTTGTTTTCCGTCTGCACCTCTATAACCTCTTGAAACGATAAATTGCTGCAAAGTATCTGGAACATTAAAAAAAGTTCTATTCATTTGTAATGGATAAGTGATATTTTCTTTAAAATAATCTTTCAAAGTAGATTCAGAAATTTTTTCAATAATCTTTCCTACCCATTCCAAACTTGTACCGTAAATAAATTCAGTTCCACTTTCAAACCTTCTAGGAGCATCTTCATATTTCCAGTTTGTATAATTAAATTTAGCCAATTCAGCATCGGTACAACAAGCGTAACCGAATCCAGAAGTATGCGTCAAAAGATGTCTTAAAGTAAGTGATTTATTAGCTTGAGATAGTTTTCCATTTTCTAAAATTGGAATACTTGTCATTTCCGGCATCAAGGAACTTAAATCCTCATCTAAGCTAATTCTACCTCTCTCAACAAGCTGCAGAGCTGCAACACTTGTAAGTAGTTTGGTCATAGAATGAAGCTGAAAAATATGATTTTTTGTGATATTTACATCTTTATTCCAAATTCCTTTGCCGTAACAAAAAGACACTTCTTCATCAAATTTATTTGATGCTACAGCAACAACACTAGGCAAATCACTAGAATTCATTTTTTTATTCATAGCAAATATTACTTCGTTTTGATTTGGTAATCTAAAATAGTTATTTTGAGTTTCTTTACAACCTGTAATTAAAATAAATAGTAGCGCTATTTTTAATATTTTAGTCATTTTTTGTACCTTAATTTAACTTTATTCAGGGTAATAAGGCTCTTTACTACGCCATAGCATTTAGATAAAATGATTTACCTAATCTTTTATAAATTATAAAAGCATCAATTTAAAAAGCTTCTCCAATTCTAAAATAAACACCCCAATCGTCTCTTCCTGCGGCAACATCTATACCAATGTTCATTTTATTTTTTGGAAATACAGTATAGCGATATCCCATACCTACACTTGGTAATATTTTACCGCTATTGGTTTCAACTTCTGAGCCATAAACCGAACCTAAACCAGCAAAACCTACAAGGCCCATGTTTCCTTTAAAGTTATATCTATATTCTCCTTGTAAAGCTACTAATTGTTTACCTCTATATTCGCCCATAGAATACCCTCTTAAGTCTGTACCTTCTACAACAAGTAAATTATTAAATGGTACGTTTCCTAAACCAAAACCTCCATAACCTCTAACTGCAATTACATCTTTGCCTCTTTTAGCTTTAAAAAAATGATTGTACTGTAATTCAATTTTACTTGATTCATCATCATTACCCATAAAACCAAGATATCCTGTGTAATCTAAATTTAACTCAGATCCTTTTGTTGGGTAGTAAACATTATCTCTTTTATCTCTAAGAAATACCAATCCTAAACCATTAAGTGTTACTTCTTCATTTACCGGTGTTTCAAAAGCAAACTCATTATTAAATTTAGTGTACATATAGTTAGCACCAAAATATAAATCTTCTCCTATTTTACGTTGTACTTCTAATTTGAAAAAATCTGCTCCTGTTTGATAATCTATAAAACTTGAGCTAGTACCACCACTAAGAAACTGTGAATTTGCAGTTCCTAAACCAGCTCCTATTGTTATTCTCCAATGATCTTCCATTAAATATAATTTGGAAAAAGCTATGGCAAACCAAGTTTTATTAGTGGTATATATGCCCATAAGACCCGAAATGGATTCTGGAGATATGGTGTCTTTTTTGTTAACCTTATACATTAACATAGGAACAGCTCCAAACATAAACTCGTAGGTTCTATTGTAACTTATGTAAGGAACAACTTTTATATTTTTTGACTTCTTTTTTTGTTCCTCTTTTTCTCTCTCTTTTTCTTGAGCGTACGAAAGATTAAAAGATAACAAAAAAAGTAATAGGATGATTGCACCTTTCATATTTTGATTATTTTAGTTGATACTATAACCTTTTGCTTTTATACAAGCTGAAAAAGCTTTTACGAAACTCGTTTTCATTTCGCTTTCAATACTTTTAGCTTTTTGAGTATTCTGAGCATTTTGCATACTCTGCGCTCTTCTAGTGGCTCTTCTTCCTCTAATTGCGCCTGTTACTGCCCCTATTGCAGCGCCATCTCCAGTATCTCCTGCAACTGCGCCTATAGCCACTCCTGCAACAGCCCCTCTTGCGGCTCCTGCAACGGCTCCGCCTTTTACCTTTTCAGCTTCTTTAACCGTAACTTTTGTAGGATTCATTGGGTCAAATTTAGTTTGATTGTATGCCCATGAATAACATTCTTTCAAATCTTTTTGCTGTTGTAAACTGTCTTGATTTTTTGAAGGGAAAATATACAAGCCAAGTGTTTTGGAGTAATCCTTTGGCAGTTTAAGTGTCGTTTTTTTTTCCTCTGTGATTGTTATTGTTTCTTGAGAAGCAAGCGTAAAGGTTAGAAAAAATAGTAGTAGTGTTGCGTAAATTTTTATTGAAGCTTTCATAATTATCTGTTTTTAAATTTTATAATTGCACTAACTCTGGGACTTTCCAAGAACCAGTAAAATATTTTTCTGTAGGTTGATACATGCGTAAAATAAAGTTCCATCCTTCAAAAGTATCAAGATAGTTGTCAGCATTTTTATCACCTCCAAAATGTATGATATATTCTCCTTTTTCGTTCGTTTTTGCAAAAGAACTATTCACATTAAATTTTTCTCCAATAACCCATCCTCCTTGATCATAAACAGTAATAGACCAAAAAGCATCGACAGGAACATCTTTTAAAGTTAACGTTGCAGGATTTGAATTTTTAGGTTGATAATTAGGATAAACCGCTTGTTTAGAGGTCATACCTCCCCAACCTGTGGATATACCAGCATTGTGATTTTCTAAAGTTGTTTCTCCCTTTTTACCAAACATAACACTTGAAACAATACCTTTTTCTTTTGCGATTTTTTGGTATTTCTTGCGCATTTTTAAAACCTCAGCCCTGTCCCAATTGTTAGTCATTACAAAAGATCCTCTATCTTTTTGACTTAGTTGTAACTGATCTTGTAATGCTGATACTTTTGCAAGATCTTCTGGATCAGTCATATTCACCTGAGTCCTAATCACTAGCATAATATATCTAGAACCCATATCTTCTTGGGTTATTTTATAAGTTCCAGGGTTGTTGATTGCCATTGGATTATAATGCTCTTCAGTGATAAACCAAGCACTTTGGTAACGTCCATTGGTTTCGGGCATTATTAACGTTGCTTCCTCCTTTAAATCTAAAATTGCAACAGAGTATTGTGTGTCAAAATTGATTCTTACAACCGTTTTGTCTTTTGGATCTGCAGCCTTTTTATTGTGCATAAAAACACCTACGCCATTTGTTTTAGTTATGGCAGCAATGTCTTTTATATATTTTGCAAAAATCATTTGTGATTCTGCTAGACCAAAATTTTCATCTGTCAGAATGGTTGTTGCTTTTTCAGAAGTAACTTTTTTTACTGTTTTATTTACTTCATCTGTATTTGTCTCTGTAGCTTTGTCTTTCTTGCAAGATAATATTGCTAAGGCTAAAACAATAGTAATAATATACATTTTTTTCATAATGAGTCAATTTGATATTTTATTTAACTTTTTGGACTCCAGGCATTTTATAGGATCTGTTTATAACATTTTCTTTAGGGTAGTACATTCTAAAGGTTAATTCAAATTCTTCACCGGCTTGAGGACTTGGCAACCAGTTTGATTTTAATTTCTCAGGTTGTTCAGCTTGGATTAATATATCTAAGGAACCATCTTGGTTATAGGTCAAGTCTTTCATCCCTCCTAAATTATATCTGTCGATAGCATTGTCTACCAAAAAGCCTTTTTTATCATACATTGTTAAAGACCAAAATCCGTTTACCGGTGGCATATGGTCAGCATCAAAATGTAAAACATATTTATTGGATCCATTATAATTATTGCCATCAGAATCCACTGCAGAGTTTGGATATATAGCATCAACAGACTGATTTGCACCATAACCGATTTTTGTAACATAAGCTCTTAAAAAGTATCCTGTACCATATTCTCCTAAACCAGATGTAATTACATTCCATCCATTTTGAAGGTTTTCAGTTGGTGGATTTGCAGTCATTTTTGAAAATAATCCTTGGACTATTGAAGGTACTTTCTTTACCATTTCTTGTGTTTGGGAATTAAATTGATCCAATTTAAAATCACCTCCAGGCTCAAATCCAATGGTTTTTAATTTTTCTAGTAAAGGTTTATCAGTAGCATAACCGGGGTTATCTATCATTAATTGCATGACTTCATTTAAATAGGTGGTAATATCTTTATTATCTACTTCATCCATAGGAACTTTATTTAAATAATCAGGATTAATTATTCCTTTAGGATTTACATAATTTTTGTTGTTACGTTCAGAAAGAGGACGAGCAATTAATTTAGATTGAAAATTTGCTATTTCAACTTTACCATCTTCATTATTTTTTACAGCTACTCTTCCTAACATCCAATTAAGATTTGTTGTAGATCTAATTACTGTTAAATCATCATCAATTTCACCATCATATGTTGGACCTACCAAAGCGATATCTACAGCACCTTGCCCTGTTGTTCTTGATCCTACAGACTTAATTACATCACCATGAGCATTTAATATTGGCATGAGATAATACCGTTCTGTAGCTGGTATATGCAAGTATAAAGGGCTTTCACCTAAATCTGCATATATAACACTGTAATAGGTATCAAGATTAGGACGAACCACTTCTGTAAAGCCTGCTTTCGGGAATTTATGCATATTCCCCCATTGATTCATAGGGCCTTTTCCCATACCGTTATCTGACGCTACATTTGATGATATTTTATGGGTGTAATCCATCGTCATCATAGGATAACCATAAATGTATGCTTGAGTAACTAAAGCTACTTTTGTTGAATCTGCTTTTGAAATTGAAATTTCCTTTGTACTTGAATTGTTATTTTTTTCATTTTTACATGAAACGAAAAAGATTAATAATAAAATGGTTATAAATTTTAGCTTGTTCATGACTATTTATTTTTTTTAATTTTTAAATAATTTAGTTGTAAGTTAAATCTAAACATGTTAGACTCTGCTTCACCACCTCCGAATACAATGCCACCATAATCTGCATGTAAATAAATAAGTGGATGTAATTGATAACCTAAACCAATTGTTGCTCCATAATTATTGAAAGAATTGCCATCTTTACTCCCATCAGTTGTGGTTTGTCCACCAACCTGATATCTTCCATTTAAAGTGGCACGTAACTTTTTATTAAAGTTATGTATAATGTGATTCTCAAAAACAAATAAAGGAGCTTGAGTTCTTTCTACACTTGCATTTGAAACAGGATTAACTAACACATCTTTATTTTTTGTAAAAAATCGTATGCTTGGAAATAGTTCGAGGTTTGTTGAGGAATTACCTTTAGACCAAAGAGACATTGTTGTGGGGATCCCATATTCAAAAGTAGTTCTATTTGTACCTATATTTACCAATTCATCCTTGTCATAAGATCCAGAATACCATATTCTAAAATAACTCATCATTGTAAAGTTTATCTTACCTTTCATATAATCTTCTAGGCTTATTGCTTTACCATTAACCATTCCAACTTTTAACCCAATAAATCCGTCGGAGAAAGCTGTTTTATCAAAAACTCTGTCCTCAAGTGGATTTGGTAAATCTAAGGTTGACGATATAGATGTAGGATTCATCATAGCTACAATTTCGGCATGTTGCCCTTTAATTGAGAAGACATGAAAAAGTGTTATGGGAAAGGAATTAATCTCTAGGTTTAGATTCGGTGTCAGTAAATCCCCGTTTACAGACATGTTCTGATTTAGGTTTAGATATTTTATGTTTAAACCCCACATTTTTTGTGGTTTTAGAAAATGACTTTCTGGCCCATCTCCTTGAGCGCAGGTCAAATAACTGGTTAAAAAGAAAAGTAAAAACGAAATTTTTAATGTAATTCTCATACTTATATTTATTAAATGTGAAGTTTGGGGAAACTCTTGAGAATTTGAAATGAGCTAATAGATATTTAATAAAATGTTCATCTTACTCATATAAATTTTACAAGATTTTATAACGGTATAAATCAAATTTAGAGTGAATAAGCCAAAAAAAATTTAACTCATGTTAAAAAAAATAAAGATTTTTTTACTTCAATTAAAAGTTAAAGTTATTCTAGTTAGTTGAAAGACCATCCAAAACCTGAAGTAAATAGATAATCAGAATTACTTCCTGTAATTGCTGATTGATTGTCATAATTAAATTTAAACCCAGTTTTGATATAAAGGTTTAAAGGTAAATCGTATTGAATGTTAATAGTATAGTCTGCTCTAATTCTTCTTAATTCTCCTTTGCTAAGAAATAAATTAATATTGGTTATTAGTTTAAAATCATTGAAATCAAACATATCAAACTCAGAACCAAAATAAAGTTCTGATGATGAATTTTTATTTGTAGCATCATTGAATTTTTCAATATTAAAATTTACACCAAAATTAAAACCTAAAGAAAGTTTCTGAGTAAACAGCAAATACCTTCCAATTCCGGTACTTATGGTATATCTAGATTCTATTGCTTGCTCTGTATTAGATAAAAACCCCAAATTACTTAGTAAGTACCATTTTTTTGGGAGTATGCGTTTAATATCGGCTTTCACTTCAGTTCTTTGAATGTCTTCTGTATTGTCTTGCTTAGAATTTAAAGCACTAAATGATGAATTTGAAATCCATTTTAAATCTCTGTAACTCAAATTTCCTTCAATTACAAACTGACTTGCCTTATTTGCTTTTGTTAAGTTATAGTTTAAATCAATATTAAATTTAAACCGATCCCAGAACTCTTCTGATAATTCATCCAAAGAAATTAAATCTGTTAGCTTAAACGTTTCCTTAACTTTATTTTTTGCTGTAATTGTAAAGTAATTGGATTTATTTGACTTGACATAGCCCGTTCTTCTTCTCCCTTTTGTAAGTAAAACAAAGCAAATCTTTTGTATTTTAATTCCTGTAACTTCTTTAAAATTTATTTTAAAATCACTATCGCTGTAGGAAGTTTCTACGGTAAGTACATTTGATTGAATGTTTTTTATTTCACCATATATTTTTTTGCCGTTTTTTAAGGCAATTGTATCGTTTTGAGAATACAATGAAAAGCTGATAGTACACAATAAAAAAAGTAAATGAAATCTCATGTCCTTTTTGCCGGATTAAATATTAATTTGATGATAACAAACATATGACTCATTTCTTTTTTGATCTTATTCTACTAAGACTTTGTTGCGTAATTCCTAAATAGGAAGCAATTTGACCTAAACTGGCTCTTTTGCTAATGCCAGGATAGTTTGCTTTTAAATCTTTATACCTCTCTTCCGCAGTTTTTGTTTGCAAGTCAATTACTTTTTTACCTAAAGAAATCATTGTTTGTGTTACCATTACCCTGCAAAATGTTTCTATAATTCTATGTTTTTCAAAGGCATTTTCTAGCAGATCAATAGAAAAAGCCCTAACCGTTGTTCTCTCTACTGCTTCTAAATTAAATTGACTTTCTTCTCGGTTAAAAAAACTTGGAGGAATGGTCATTAACATACTTTCAGATGCAAACCAATGTGTAATATCATTACCTTTTAAATCAAAATAATAACTTCTTAAAAGTCCTGTTTCTATCAAATACAAATAGTTACATACATGATTTGCCTGAACAATAATTTCCTTTTTTTCAAAAGTTAAATATTCTGATTGTTCTATTAATTCTGCAAAAGGTTTTGACTCTAAAATTACGGGGTTAAATTTTATCATGTTAAAAAATTAATTAATAACTAAACTTTCTGAAGCGCTTCTTCTATCGTGGCTTTCAAATTTGTATTGGAAGGTCTAATTTCATCCGGACTGATAATTTTACCTTCTTTATCCAGAAAAATAAATCTTGGTAATGCTCCAATATCATAAAACTTTACAAATTCACTATCTAACCCTGAATGTATTTGAATGCCCTTCATGGAATTATCTACCACATGTTTTTTCCATTTTTGATAATCACGATCTGTGCTGATAGAAATAATTTGAAAGTCTTTATTACTTGAGAAATAGGTTTCTAATTCTTCTAAAAATTTGTGTTCTACCTTACAAGGCTTACACCAGGTTGCCCAAACATCTATATAAACATACTTTCCTTTAAAATCCTGAAGTGATTTTGATGTATTGTTAACATCCTTAAAGGAAAAATTATTACCAATTAAATTTATTAAAGAAGCCTTATATCTGTATTTTTTATTCTTCTTTTTTAAGATATTAGAGAAAGCGTCAAATTTTTCAAAAGCATCTATTTTTAAAGAATCAATAATATTAAGGGTATTAGATTTCTTTACAATCAAGTCTTTATTTTGCGCTATTTTAAGATTTAAACTGGCAGAATCAATACCTTTCCTTACCCAATTAGTGAGTTCGTTTTGAACTTTTTTAGAATACGCTAAAAAATTATTGGGAATTTCAAAAGTTCCTTTATAAATAGCATCATGAGTGGATTTATTCTCCTCAATATTTAAATTGATATCGCTATTTGGTGCTATCAAAATCTCTCCAAATTCGCTTTGTACTCCCTTTCTAAAAGCATAAACTTGATATATTTTTTGATCTGAAATCAATAACGTATCAATAACAGTTCTTGTATTTATAAATCGAAGACAAGATTTTATTTCCCAAGAATTTTCTTTATCATAAATAATAAGACTGTCTAAATCACTATTTTTATCAATATTAACTTTAATAACTGATGAAATATTTATGGGATTTTTACTGCAACTCGAAATTAAAACTAGCAGCAGAGTAGACATTAAAATTGATTTTAACATGCTCAATGGTATTTAAATTATAATTATTTTAAAATTACAATTTTTTTAGATGCAATTGCAATGTTATTTGAAATCAAATTTGCAAAGTAAACACCATTGGCTAAATGACTAGTGTAAAACGGAATTGATGATTGATTTTTATCAATATTTAGTGATGATATTCTTTGGCCTTTAGTCGTATAAATTTCTATTCTATCTAAATTAAATTTTGATTTGAATGTAAAATTTGTTTCTGTTTTTATTGGATTGGGACTATTTGTAAAGAATGATGCAACCATCATTTCATCTGTTGTTTGCAAATTTGAGTCTGCAAATATTTTTAAAGCAACAGGTCTGTGATCTGAAATATCTTGATCATACTCATACCAGCCATTTTCTAGATATTCTTCTAGTTTAATTGTTTCAATATTTGAATTTTCGTTTTCAAATTTTTCAAATAATTCGTTTGTTATTAAAATATGATCTAAATGCGATGGCCAATTTGGAAATGACCAATTTGAACTATTGCCATTTGCAATGTCAATGTCAGTAAACAAATAGTTGTTGCTATCTTCTATAATAGTTCTAAAAACATTGTCTTGAGAGTCATCCGTTAATTCGTCATTTAAATCGCCTAAAATAATTACTTGTGCATCAGAAAAATTGTCATCTACATATTCCTTTAATAAAATACTGGCATTATACCTTCTTGTTTCTTCATCATCAGAATCATTCACATCAAAAAAACCATCGCCACAACACTTTAAATGATTGTTAATAACTATATATCTTTGATTTTTAAAATTAAAATCCATAACCATGGGAGACCTTGGGAAAGGAGACCAATATTGTGAAGTGGTATAAATTTCATAAATCGAATTAATTTCTATCGTGTTTTTGTTATAAATAAAAGCAAGTCCAGCAAACCACTCAGATTCTAAATAGCCTTCGTATGATTCCATATTTGCAACCATTTCATTGAAACTATTTCTATCATCTACTTCTTGAATGGCAATTATATCTGCATTTAATGCTTCAATTATATCACCAACTTTTGCCACAGTTGTAGCCTCATTTTTGGGAAAATTTTCAATATTCCAAGAAAGAATTTCTAAGGTAGACGAAGTTCCGTAATCTATACCATCAATATTTTGTGTAAAACCTGTAAAACAATGCATTACAAATGTGAATAAAGTTAAACTTCTTACTTTAAAGGGCATATTTTGAATAATTTCTAATGATTTTTAATGAGATCAAAAATACAAAATCCTTTTTGCATGAAATACAAGTTTTGTGAAGGAGTTTAAGATTTAACTCCTGTAAAAAGTTATTCTAAATTTAAAATTAATCTAACTTTTTTCTCTTTTTTTGTTGCACAATTTTACCAACATAAAAACCTATAGCAAAGGGTAAAAAGATAATTACAGCTAATAAAATAATAATATACAATAAAGCGGTTTTTACCAAGTCTTTTATATGATTCATTGTATTATCTAAAAGCTTGGTGCTAAGCGCATCTGCATCTTTAGATAACGCTTTTCTTTCTCTTTGAATTATTGAATCTAATTTTATCCTTTCTTTCTCTACAACTTCATAAATTAATGCTCTTTCAGTAGAAAGATAGTCTAATGTATAAGAAACATTATCATCAATTCTAGCATTAAAACTGTTTAGTTGTTGTTGAAGGTTGATTAAGGCTTCATCCAAAAGTTCTGGTGATTGTTCTGCAACTTCAAGAAAACGATTGATCTTTACATTGATGCTATCTGAAAGTTGTTTGAGACTTTTTTCATCAAAACCTTGCGCTTTCATAAAAAGCTCGCTGTTCCATTGAATTTGTTTACCTGTGGTTTCTGATGCTACCGAAATTCTATTGGTTAAATCTGCAACTACTTCAGATAAAGAACCCACAGTTTGCACCGCTAAACTATCTGGTATTCTCTTAAAATCTAGGTATGATTCCCTAACAGGGTGATGATTGAATGTTAAGTTTTTTGCTGGATACTTTTTTGTAAATGTTCTAACAAAACCTTCCGTATCTTTATATTCACTTTTTGGAATACCTACTTTGGCAATTCTTTTTATTTGATCTAAATTTTTCTGCGAAACTGAAATCGGTAAATCTTTATAAGTACCAAATAAATTTTGAGCTGTTTGTTCAGAAAAATAATCTTTTATACTTGAAGTTAACACCCATGTATCCATTAAGGCTATATTAGGTGAAGTTTGATAGCCCACAGACCTCAAAGCAGATAATGTATTAATCTTCCATTTTAAGGCATTTTTTTGAATTTCTACATCCTTACTGGATTTTAAAATACTGTCTGCAGCAACCTCTACTTTTTTAGACGCGTCTTGCACAAATGCCTGAGTAAGTAATCGCGTATTTAAATCAGTTTTAGAGAGAGGAATCTGTTCATTTTCAATTTTTACCAATGAACAAGAACTCACAAAACATACTATAAATACAACAGATATTTTATTGGAAAGTTTAAAAAAGAATTTCATTTATTAAAGAGCGTGAGTGTTTTTAATCAATTTTAAAAAATTGGATCAGTTCTTTTCCATTGTTATCAAATAAGTACAGTTTATTTTCTTTAATTTCGTATGAGTTTACACTTTGTAGAGCAACATTAAAAACGTTTGGAATCTCCATATTTGGACATAATTTTCTTGTTCCCATTGCAGCTCCAAAAGTTACATCTCTTTCAGTTAACGTTTTTAAAGATGCTCTAATGGAGTTACATCCGTCTGTTCCTTGAAGGCTCATATCTTTAACTGATATTTCAATTCTAGGTTGCATCTCAAGTTGTTGTATTTGAATATCTCCAATTTTTGAAGCCACCCAAATATCATTTATACGTAATTTTCTATCCACTTCTTTAGACATAACTTTTTTTAGTTTATATGAATATATTGATTTATCTGCAGGAGTATTTTCTTTCTCTGTCTCTTCAACTTCAACCTCAATTTTATACATATATCCAGGAACATAATTGAACCCCGAAATTTTCTCATAAAAGTTTTCCCAATTAGAATCCTCAGATTTTTTTATTTGAAGACAACTCATTGGAGCTACTCCAACACAATCTTTTTTAAAACTATTTATATAGAATATTTCTGTTTTTACATTTTTGGAGCATCCCATAAATATTGAAATTAAAAAAATATAAATAAAATTCCTTCTCATTATTTTTTGTTTTTATTGTTTTAGTCTTTCTATATCGGTAACAATATAATTTGTGTCTCCTTGCCAAGGCAGTGTTTTGTATCTTTCTTTATAAAATAACTTTACTTTGTCTCCTTCGAGGTCTTTCATTTTTTTTACCAATTCATCATCAAACATTGTAAAAGACCATATGTTACCTTCTAATCCGTTTGACAAATTTACACCTCCAAGATTTAGTTCTCCTTCGTAAGTTTTAAACGCAACACCTTTTTTAGAAATCTTTATGAGATATCCTGATCGTGTTCCTTCAGAGAAAGTCCATGTACAAACCCAATAGGCGATTCCCAAAGAAATTACAATAATTAATAGCAGCCGATAAAATATTTTTTTTAATTTTTCT
This sequence comes from uncultured Polaribacter sp., assembly GCA_913020555.1. Lineage (GTDB taxonomy): Bacteria > Bacteroidota > Bacteroidia > Flavobacteriales > Flavobacteriaceae > Polaribacter. Next base: position 48,523 of record CAJWAC010000002.1, read on the forward strand.
TTCAAAATAATAGTGTTTTACAAGAATAAAGTTGCCCCTAATCTAAAAGTATTAATATCATTTGTAAAGTTAGGAAAATACCCCAAATTTACTTTTAGTTTGTTTGGTGTAATCATATAGTTAAAGTTAAACTCACTAGACCAATTGGTTTTCTCTAAAATAGTAACAATAGGATTTACAAATAAAAATGCTCTTTGAGAAAAGCTAATACTCATATTGGTTTGGAAATTTACCCCTGTCTGGGAACTGCCAACATAATCATCTGGTGCTGTTACGTGTACAAGTCCAACACCAGGGAACATGGCAATTTTAGGCGAAACCACATAACCTGCAACAACACCAGCCGCTAATGACCAAATGCCTAAGCTTAAACCATTTTTAGTTGAGCCAGGTGGTATTGTAATGTCAACATAAGGTGCAATGGCAATTAATCTTATAGTAATATTCCGTTTTAATGCATGAAAATAACGCACTCTGGTATCAGATAAACCAAATTTACTTGTTCCTTCATTATACAATAACGGAACTTCTACAAGTAATAAATTATCTGCATCAAATGCATATTGAACGTTAATTCTAGTTCCATACCAGTCAGAGCCGTCTCTAGCTTGATATTCAAAAGCTGCATTCAATTGGGTGTATAAGTTTGTTGGTTTAGAAGCATCTACAGTTTGATCTTGTGCAAAGCTCACTTGCGACAGGGTTAAAAAAACAAGTGCTATTATTTTTAGTTTACTTGACTTCATAATTATTTAATTTGTTTCATTTATTTTTTTCTTCCTAATAATTCAATTTTCGCTCTTTTTGTTACAAGCATATTACCAATAGCTTCGTAAGAAAGCTCGATCTTATCTATTATTTTCCCTTTTTCAATATTAAAAACAAAAGAGCTCATGCCTTTAGTTAAAAGTCCTGTACCTTTTGTCTTTTTATTGATTTTACTTTTATCTTTATAATGCACCACTATATATTTAATTTTTAAATTTCCTTGGGTACATTTAATTTTAAACTGAGAGATTTCTTTCTCATTACCTCTTAAATTAATGACATCCTTGTCGCTTTTATAAGACACATCTTTTTTAGCAACCGTGAACCAATCATTACTTTGTGAACTTACTGAGAAGCTTATAAAAAATAAAATGATTGATATATAATTATTTGTAAATTTAACTGTTATATCAATAATTATTTTAATTTATCAAAAAGTGTTACTTTTTTCTCTTTTTTAATATTTTCATACACTTTAGCACCCCAAATTTCTCCATTTTCTAAATGCAACTTAAAACTAAAATTTCTACCACTTACAACTTGAGAGCTAGCATCTGTAATTTTAATAACTTTACTTTCAATATTTTTATCAGACACTACAAAGTCAGCGATTTCTTTAATTTTATCGTTTACTTCCATACTTTTCCATCCTCCTGCTAAATTTTTCGGGACTTCTTCCATAATTGTTGGAGTTTTTTCATTTGTATTCGTTTTTTTATCACAACCGGTAACTAAAAGTGTGATAACAAAACAAGATATTATAAAAAGTTTTTTTTTCATTTTGATTCAATTTGATTCATTACTTGGTTATAATTTTCTTTAGAAAAAATAATAGGTTTAAAATTAGTCAACCATTGAATTTTATTTTTTATAGTTGGTTTAGGATGAACATAGTCTGTATTTCGTCCAATTTTATCCCAAATAATTTTGTTGTTGACAAATTTGATTTTTACAAATATATAATCGCAACAAGCATCTACACAACCATACAAAAGGTGATTTGAAGAAGACTTCTTATTTTCTATCAAACTAGATAATTTAGATTCTAAACGCAACATAAATGGCTCCTTAAATCTACCATTAGAAAATTCATTTTTAAAAGACGATCTTAAATAATGTTGAAATGATTCGTCATTTATAAATAAATCTTTGACTGCTATATCTTCCCCGTAAATATGTATAGAAATTTTCCCTAAACTCAGTTCTTTCATCTCTATTAAAAAATTAAATTTAAAAGACTCAACTTCATTTTAAGATGTGTCTTTTAATTTTACTATTTTTTGTAAACAGAAATACCTTCTTTAATTGTTTCTAACACCACAATGTTTTTGATATCTGCTTCATCAACCTTCAATGGATTTTTATCTAAGATAACCAAGTCGGCCAATTTCCCTTCCTCAATCGTTCCTTTGGTATTTTCTTCAAAATGCTGATAAGCAGACCACTCTGTTATTCCTTTTAAGGCTTCGTAAGGAGTTAACTTTTCACTTTCTCCAATTACTTTCCCAGACCTAGATTTACGCTCAACTGTAATACCTACCATTCTCATTAAATTTGGCAACGCTACTGGTGCATCAGTATGGATTGTTAGTCTTAAACCTTTGTTTAAAGCTGTTCTAGTTGGACTAATTTTATTCCCTAGTTCATCACCAATAATCTCTTTGTGCCAATCTCCCCAATAAAATGTATGCAATGGAAATAATGATGCAATTATATCTAATTCTTTATATGCATCTAATTGATCTTCTCTAACATACTGACCATGAATTAAAACATTACGTCTATCTTTCTTTTCAAATTCACTTGTTACCTTGCGCATAGCTCTAATCATTTGATCCATAGCCGCATCACCATTTGCATGCGTTTGAATTTGCCAGTCATTTGCAAATCCTTTTCTGTATAAGTTTTCTAAAACACTATCTTGTGGAATCGCTGGGTATCCTAAATAACCCTCTTTTGCTCCATCTGGAGGAAGCAAGTATGGTTTTGTTCTCCAAGCAGTTCTTCCTTGTGGCGAGCCATCCAAGGTTAATTTCATTCCGCCAATTCGGTATTTTTTATCATATTTTTTAGAATTCCATTTAGTATACATAAGGGTATCCACAAACATGTAATCTACGTAACTTACAACATCTAGTTTTAATTTATTCTCTTCGGCTTTTGCAGCTAAGAAAGCATGATTCTCAAGCATAGCTCTACCTTCTTGTGCAGTGGTATAGCCAAATGATAAAGCCATATCTTGACCTGCATTAAAAAAAGTTTCAGCAGCTTCCACTGTTTTTGGTGTTAATGCCTTTGCGTAGTAAGGGATAGCCGCAAGTTCTTCTAAAACACCATTAGGTTCATTCCCATTTTCTCTTCTAATAAGACCACCCTCAGGGTTTTTAGTATCCGCAGTAATATTTAAAAGTTCTAAACCTTTTGAGTTTACAACTGCAAAATGACCTGAAATATGTATAATCATAATAGGGAATTCAGTCGTAACTTTATCCAAATCGTGTTTTGTTGGAAAACGCTTGTCTTCCATCACACTGTCATCAAATCCAGCTCCAAAAATCCATCCTGTTAATGCACGATTTTCTGGAGTATTCCATTCTTTTAATATGCTAATAACAGCATCAATATTTTTTGCTCCTGCATCTGGTGGAGGTAATATTTGTGCTCCAATTGCCTGTGATGAAAAATTACCAAAATGTGCATGTGCATCTATTAACCCAGGTAGCATTGTTTTGCCTTTCAAATTATATTCTTTGGCTTTTCCTTCAAACCTTTGCATTGCATCAGTCTTGGTTCCCGCAAAAATAATGCTACCTTCTCTTTGAACTACTGCTTCTACATAAGTAGGTTTGTCTCCCGCCATTGTAAGAATATCACCTCCATAGTAGATGGTTTGATTTAATGCGTAAGGTTCTGCAACCGCTGATTGTTTTGAATCACTTTTACAACTTATTAAAATTGTAATTAATGAACAACATAAGATTATTTTTTTCATGGGACTAATATTATTTGGTTTTCAAATTATTTGATTTAATGATATTAAAATCCCCTTTAAAAACTGTTGCCAGGACTTTAATATCTTTAATTTTAATTGGTTCAATTGAAAATGGACTTTTATCAAGAATTACGAAATTAGCTTTCTTACCTTTGGCAATAGACCCAATTTGTTTTTCTAGGTTTAAGGTTCGTGCTGCATCTATCGTAATGGCTTTCATTGCATCAAACACAGATATTTTTTGATCTTGAGAAAAGCTACTATTTTGTGAAGTAACTCTATTAACAGCTGTCCATGCTAAAGTTAGTGGTTCCATAGGCGCCATTGAAAAATCAGAATGAAAAGATACTGGAATGTTTCTTTTTACCAAACTATTTATCCTTACCAAATTTTCACCTCTTTCTTTTCCTAAACCATTCTCACTATATTTATCTGCTAAAGCCCAAAGATAATATGGGTTTACTGATGACTCAACGCCTAATGCTTTAATTTCTTCAGCCATTTCGTCTGTAAAATAACCCATATGATGTAAAGTTAATCTGTGATCTTTACGAGGATTTCGTTTTTGATCAAGCGTTAAGTAATCTAATACTTGTTGAATCCCTTTATCTCCATTGGAATGTACATGGATTTTATAACCATTATCCCAATACATACTTATCTGATCTTTAAATAAGTCTAATGGGGTCATCCACTCTCCATGATGACCGTCTGTGTAATTATCCTTCATTTGCATTAGTTGAGAATAAATAGCACCGTCAGAAAATAATTTTACCTGTTTTGGTAAAAACTGAATATTATCAGTGTTGTATAAACTGTCAAGAGTTTCCATAAAAGCCATAGCTTCTTTATTTCCTCCTTTCATTCCAAAAAGTTGTGTTCCACTTGGAATTAGATACACATCATAAGGTGGGTTTTTAGCCATTTCTTTTTTAAGCAAAGTAAGTTCACCGTTAAAATCTGCACTTGGAAAACCAGGCTCTGCAACAGTGGTAATTCCATTTTTTTGAATCAATTGCGTCATCATGCCAAGACCTTCCATGTAACGAGTAGGTTCTAACATTATAGGAGCCATTTTTGGAACAAGAGCTAGCCATCCTCCTTCAAAGAAATGACCTTTCTCCCATTCTACTTGAGGATTTCCTTTGAAGTCCTCCTTTTTAATTCCTAACAATGCAATAGCTGCATCATTTAAATATATTTCATGAAATGAACGATGGATTATTCCTACTGGTTTGTCTTTAGTGATAACATTAATAATGTCTCGAGATAGTTCCCCATGCCATAATTGATGATAACCCCAAATAAAATACATTTGACCTTCTTTGGCATTTTGGGTTATAGAATTTGTGATTCTTTCCATATAGGCTTCATGGCCTGTTACTCCTTTTTTTGTTCCGTTTGGTAAAACCCAATCGTAAGGAGCAATAATTTCATTTGGTAACATTGTGGCTGCTAACGATGGATGCACATGAGGCTCCACAAAACCTGGCATCATTACATGATTTTTCAAGTCATGTTTCTTTCCATTCGGAAACCTTTTAAGAGCCTCTTCTTTTGAACCTATAAAAACAATCTCGTCATTCTGAGAAACAATAGATTCAACCAATTCAAGCTCTTTCCCATCCATACTAATAATATCTCCACCATAGTAAACGACAGTATTTAGGTTATCACTAAAAGACTTTTTGGTTTCATTTGAAGTTTTATTGCAAGATATAAATGTGACTATCAGAAAAACGATTAATATTTTAAGAAATTTCATAGCTACTTTTATATTTTTAAACCTTTAAATTAATTTAATGTCTTAACCTTCCTCCATTGTAAATATCAAAATCTACATGTGGTCTTACACGAGGACCATTTGGACCCCAAGTAACATTTAGGCCAGCATCTGTTCCCCATCGGGCATTTGCACAGCTATAAAATGTTTCAAAAACTAAAACTCCAAGTGTGATAAAAAGTATCAGTCTGTATTTTTTTAAAAATCTCATAATTTATTTTTTTTGAATTGCGATAATTGCTCCGTGAGGATCTTGAATAATTCCGATTTTCCCTCCTCTAATTTTCATTGTAGGAGCTAAAAGTACTGAACCAGAAGATTTTTTAGCTATTGTAACTGATGCAGCAGGGTCATCCATTTTAATGTATGGAACCCATTGAGAGCCTTGATTTGTTACAGGATTTTGAATCATTCCTGCAAGAGTTTTTGACTCCAAAGTAAATAACCAATAAGCCTTGTTGTCGTATTCTGTTTTTTCTACATTTACTTCAAAAGCATTTTTATAAAATTCTTTAGCGTTTTCTACATCTGAAGCCCAAAGCTCTATACCTAACCAATTGCCATTAGCTTCACTGGTGTCCATTTTAGCAGTGTATTCATTTTTTGAAATTAACGAGAATTCTTCACCTTGTAAACCTTCAAAGACAACTTGTTTTCCTCTGCCAGGAAGTTTAACAGGTGGCAACAACACTTTTGCGCCATTGCTCATAACCGTCTTAATTCTATTATTTAAATCTTCATTACTTAAAGGTAAAGAGGTAATCCATGTTGAGTTCTTTGCGCTTTTAATTTCAATCATTCCACCTATAACTTTGTCATTATTATATATGGTTGTATAATTTATTCCTTTGAAATTTACATCAACAAATGTCCAATTAAATATTTTTCCATAAAATTCTTTAGAAATATTCAAGTCTGGAGTTATTAAATCATGCCATAGACTTGAGCTCGGATTTTCAATGGATAAGGATTTCGTTTGTTTATAAATTGTTTTTTGTATTTCCTTAGGTAATTTAATATTTGTACTAAATAAAAATGATAAGAGGAAAATTGGAGTTAAAAATAAATTGATTTTCATGTGTTTTGATACTTATTTGTTTTTGTGAAATATGAAAAATTAAAGCTAAATCTTGGTAAGAATGGGTTTTAATCTTTGGCACTATTTACCAAGTTAAAGTCTTCAATTCTTGCTGAAGAGGATATTATTACATTACTATTCATATGATAATTTAAACCTAGAGCGTAAAGCATTAAAGTATAATTATCATTGAAATAAATATTTTTTTGACTGAAACCCCTCTTATTAACTGACCTTATTGAGTTTATATTTAATTCTATATTATTATCAAACAAAAATGAATGCACTCTGAGCTTGCCATAAAAGTGTAAAGCATCAATCTTAATATTTTCTTGAGCAAATAAAAAGCTAGTCGTTAACAAACCAGAAATTATTTGTAAGAAAATTTTCATACTATTTTAATACTAATGAGTTTTAGAAGTGTCTATTTTTTAATACCCTGATTTTGCCTGAGCATCCTTTATCATTTGGTCATTAGCTACAATAGCCATTTCGACCCTTCTATTTTTAGATCTACCGTCTGCTGTTGTATTATCAAACCTAGGAGTGGTTTCTCCCATTGCTTCAGTTGTTAACCTGCTCCTATAGATGCCTTTTGACACTAAATAACTTGCTACAGATTCTGCTCTTTTTTTGGATAATAACATATTATATTCTTCTTTACCAGTATCATCTGTGTGACCTTGTATTGAAATTTTTGTATCTGCAAACTCATTTAAAACTTTAGATACTTTATCTAAATTAGCTTTAGAGGCTGCCGTTAAATCTGATTTATTTGTAGCAAAATTAACTCCACTGTTTTCATCAAAAATCAAATGAATACCCTCACCAACACGTTCAACGCCAGCTCCAGGAACAGCTGCACTTATTTCCTTTGCTTGTTTATCCATAACATTTCCTATTATTCCTCCGCTAGCACCACCAATTGCTGCACCAATAAGAGCTCCTTTAAGGTCTCCACCAATTAAACCTCCAATTAAAGCACCAGAAGCAACACCTATACCCGCTCCTTTTTGTGTTCTATTAGCATTTTGTAATGCCGTGCAATTAAAGAATAAAGAAGTCACCAATATTAAACTAAGTATTTTATAAGTATTTCTCATAATTATTTTAAATTAACGTTATCTGATATTTTATTGAAGATTAAATTAACATTAAATGGGCTCCCATTAACAACTACGCCTACAGATGCAGACATTGAACTTGTCTCTAAATTATTTATTTTAAGTTGATAACCTCTGTTCATAGCATCAATATTTTTATTCTTTTGGTTCACATACTTAAATTGCAAAAGCTTATTTGTTTCACCTTGCACAAAACTCCAAATAATTCTAGCGGTTTGTGATTCACAAGAAGAACTATTTGACGTTGTAAATTTTCCTGTGTTATTATTTGGTATAAACATCCAAATACTATTTTTAAAACAAGATGTGTCATCAAAACCAAACATTTTTGCTTTATAAGTACCTTGTTCTCCTTGGAATTTTACACTCGTAATTTGCCATTCTCCCTTAAGAGTTTTTTCTTTTGGTTCTCCAGTTACAGATTTATTTGATCCGCACGAGACTAAAATTAATAGTGCAAACAAATATATTATTTTCTTCATATTATTAAATTTATGTTAAAAATAATAAAAAATTAAATATTTTTCTAAAATAAACCCACTAAATTACATTTCTTATAAAAAATAGCTTTTTTTTATTGTAAACCAATACTTTAGAAATTATCGAAGTCCGTTAATATCATATTTAGAAACAAAATCCCAAACTAACTCAGAAGCATTCTTACCTTCAAATGTTGTATTGAACCATACATGATTCCCACCAACATATTTGTAAACCTCTACTGAAACTCCATTATCACCCTGACCATAAAAGTATTTTTCGATAGTAATTGAACCATTAACTTTTGAACTAATTACAGGCGTATTACTTATATTATTAAAATTCAACCAATGATTTACAGTAGAATTTACGGATGCGTATTCTGAATTTCCATCATAAGGAATTACATCATCTAAAGTACCATGAAGATTAATTACCGGCATGGGATGATTAACTTCACCAATACAATCAAGCATGCTTCCTGAAACAGAGGCAACCGCCGCTATTAAATTGCTTTTATGATTTGCCAAACCATATGCCATCATACCACCATTTGAATATCCAGCTGCATAAATTCTCTCCATATCTATATTATAGTTTGAAGAAATTTCCACAATCATATCTTCTACAAACCCTAAATCGTCAGCAGCACTTTTATTATCTGCAGAAAACGGACAAGGATTCCAATGTGAAAAATTATTCATACAACTTCCTTGAGGGTATACAATTATAAAATTTTCTTGTTCTGCTAAAGATCTCATATCAGCTTCATCCATAAAATCACCCGCTCCGCCTCCAAAACCATGGAAATTGATCATTAAAGGTCTTGATGAAGAATTATCATAACTATTAGGAACATACAAAACATACTCTCTATCAGTTCCATTATGCATAATGGTTAATGCATTTGAATTCATATAACAAGAATCTACTACCTTATCATTGTCTTGTTTTTTACATGCTAAAACTAATAACACAGATAAAATTAAAAGGAAATTGCTGTTTTTCATATTTATTACAGATTTTAGTACTTAATCATAAAAGGTAGGTATAGAGAATCACATAAATTATTAACGACCTCTTCTTCCTCCCCTTCTATTATTTCTCATATCTGCCATTTTGGTACGGATTGTTGTCGCGTAGGCTTGTTTGGTGATTTCATCTCCTTTTTCTGGTGCTTGAATCTTCACCTTTTCGTCAGGATTTAAAACAATTTCCGTACATAATAACGTTGTATTTTGGGCACTTACTTCTAAAATAAGACCTGGTAAACCCCAAAATTCTGCTGGACCTTGAGCTACGGGTATTTGCGGTGTGTACCAAGCTTCTACTACAGTTAAATCTTCTTCTGGCTTTCCTTCTTCATTGTTTTCCTTTTTCCTGAGGTCTCCCCATGAAAAACTATACCATTTTAACTCTGCAGTTGGTACAAAAGCTTTTGCCTTATAGCATGTATATTGACCGATTTTTTTTGTTTCAGTTCCTAGGTTCCATTCGATTTTATAGAGATCGTCCTTAACTAAAAAGCGTTTGCCATAAAACTCTTGTTCCTGAACTAATCTATTTGTTTTTACATTTTTATATTGATGTCCTCTAGAAAAATAACCTCCCCAAGAATCTGTAGCTCCTGCAATTGCATCCACCTTTTGTTCTTCTAAGAACATAGATTCTTGCATATTAAAAGACAAACTATACGTTTTTTCTAATCTATTTTTAAGCCTTGCTGCAATTTGTTTCTTTTGGCCTTCACTCATTCTTGCTCCCCACGTTCCTAAATCCATTTTAGACTTAGACATGTATTTTGCTTGACCTTGAAATTTTTGGGCATTGAATTCAGTAAATATGGCAAAAGCAAAGAAAAAAAGTAGCGGTCTAAAAAAAGATGATTTCATAATATTATTGGATTTTTGTTGAACAAATATAATAAAATGCTCAACACGCTATCTTTTTGAAAAAAATATTAACAATATTTTAGGTATCCTCTAATAAACAGAAATTCAATAAATTTGATTTTCACTTTTTATACTGATGGGGGTTTTCACGAATTCCTTTTCTAAAAATTCTGCGCAACCCACTTCTAAAATTATTATCAAGTTTTAAAATAAAATCTCTGAATTTTTCAGTGGGCCTCCCTCTAAATGTTGTAATGTGAAAATTATCGTCTAATAGTAAAGGTTTTTCTGAAAAATAATAGTTAGACACACAACATCTAACATCATCTGCTAAAACTTGATTTACAGAGTGCCATGATTTTTGATGTGTGCCCATAATTATCAATCTATTAAATTTACTGGTAATTTCAATTGGTTGATTTTCCAAACCTTTTGGCCAAATTTCTAAATTACCTCCATTTTCTAATTTCCAATTTGGTGTAACATAAAAAAGCAAATTAAAAACTCTCCATAATTGACGATCTTTATCGTGAGAATTATCTATATGCGGACTCAAATGGTTCCCTTTTGCCATTAAACTCAAACCTCCTGCATACAAGTTTTCATCAGGTAGGACATCTTTAACACCGCAAATTTCTGACACTAAACTTACAACAATTGGATCTTGAAAAGCATAAATAACCTCTTCTAAAAGAGGATGATACTTATTCATTTGATATGCCACATACTTATTTTCTCGAATGCTTTTACGTTGTTTGGTTTCTGATATTTTAGGAAAATTATTATAAATTTCTATCACCAAATTTTTTGGTAATAAATCATCAACATAAAAAAAACCTATTTCATTTGCGCTCTGCTTAAAAAGATTTTTTAAACTTGTTTTTTCAGAAGTCAATTTCTCTGAAATTAATATTGCAATTTCCTTTCTTTTAATCATTTACAATTTTTCTTGACAAAAACTTTGTAAATGCAATACTAAAGAAAAAAGGTCTAAATAATATTGAACTTAAGTCGGTTTTTAAATTAATTTCTTCTTTGTAGATTTTCCAATTACCAGTCTTAGAAATCCCATCAGAATTACAATTAGCAATTACTAAATCTAAAATCACACATTTTACATCTGCTTTTAGCAATTGTAAATTTAGATGATAATCAGACAACGTTTTATATTTTAAAGTATAATTTCTATCATTAAAAAGCTCTTTTTTATAAAATGTGCCTTGATGATGTAGTCCATTTAATAGCCACATCCTTTTAGACCAATTAATATTCTTAACCTTTTTATTTTTGCTATATACGAAGGGTTTTCTAAAACCATTGTAAACTATTTTACCAGCAATTAGCCCTATATTTTCATATGATAATCTAAAAAAAACCTCACTTAAAATATTTTTATTATGCAAAACATCACCTGAGCCCAAGAAATAAAGCCATTCACCCTTAGCTAGTTCAATTCCTTTATTCATTGCATCATACACCCCTTTATCCAATCTTGATTGATAAAAAAAAGGCTTTTCCAAGAGATTTAAATAATTTTGAGTTTTTAAGCTAGAGCCACCATCTATAATCCAAACCTCAAAATCTTTGAAAGTTTGATTTTTGATGCTTTTAACACTTTCTTGCAACCCAGCCAGATTGTTTAAAACAGGAATTATTATGGTTAATTTAGGATTGATAAAATTTGGCTATTTAAAATAATTGTCTAATTTTTTACTTTCAATTTCCCAACACAAAACTTTCTTTGCTTTTTGTTGGTTGTCTTTAATTTTAGATAATAACGTTTTATCTTTTAAAAGATTGTGAATTGTTTTGGCAATTGTTTCTGGTTTGTAATCTTCAACCAAAACTCCAACTTTATATTCATTGATAATTTTTGATATTTCGGGCAAATTACCAGCTATAATTGGGATTTCTGCATGAATATAATCAAACAACTTATTGGGCAAAGAAAATTTGAAACTCAACCCTAAAGGCTCCTCTAAAACCATTCCTAAAGTAGCTTGTTTTGTATAATTAAATAATTTGTCTCTCTCTACTCTTCCTAAAAAGAATACTCTTTGACTCATTTTATGCTCGCGAACAAAACTTTTCAATTCTTCTTCTACTTTTCCGTAACCGATAATTATTAAATCTAGATCATCAATATACTTTAAAGCCTTTATCATAGGTTTTATTCCTCTGCCAGGATTTAAAACGCCTTGATATAAGATTGTTTTATTTTTAGTTGGGAAATAAACTTCTTCCTTTACTTGAAGATCTTTTTTTAAAGGGACGTTACGAATTAATCCCATTTTATTTTGATATTTCTTATCATAAAAATCAACAATAGACTGACTTACTGTATATGATTTTTTAATTCTTGGAAGAAAGAAATCTTCTAATTTCTGCCAAAAGGTTTTTACAAATTTTCTTCCTTCAAGCTCCACACTTTCCGAAAATAATTCGTGACTATCATAAACTAATTCAATATTTTTGAGTTTACTAACAAAAAAACAAGCAGGTAAAGTGTCTAAATCATTTGCTAAAATATAGTCGTAATTTTTAAAAATAAGGTAAAAGAATAACCGAATATTAAATTCAGCATAAAACCAAGCTTCGTTATTAAAAAAATGTTTTTTTCTGATAATTTTGTAGCTCCTATTTACATGAATTGTATTTGACAAAACCCTCCCATACACCTGTACAGAAAAGTTTTTACTGATTAAATAGTTGCAAATTTTATGTACTCTGTAATCTGTAGAAACATCATTAGTGACCGCTACAAAGACTTTCTTTTTACTCAAAACACATCAAAATTAAAAAATAAGAACACAAACTACGCAACTTCAAATAAAGCTCCAGCTTCTACCTTTAAAGTTTTGTGTTTAAATTTAACAATTAACTGATAATCATGAGTAGCCATTAAAATGGTTTTACCACTTTTATGAATATCGTTTAATAATTGCATCACCTCTAAAGAAGTTTTAGGATCTAGGTTTCCTGTAGGTTCATCTGCCAAAATTAGTTCTGGATCGTTCAATAAAGCTCTAGCAATAGCTACCCTTTGTTGCTCTCCTCCAGAAAGTTCGTACGTTTTTTTATAATATTGAGACTGCATTCCTACTTTTTCTAAAACCTCATTAATTTTACTTTTTATTTCCTCTTTATTTTTCCAGCCTGTAGCTTTTAAAACAAATTCTAAGTTCTGAAAAATTGTTCTATCACTCAACAATTTAAAATCCTGAAAAACAATTCCTATTTTTCTTCTCAAAAAAGGAATCTCTTTTTCTTTTAGCTTTTTTAAATCAAAATTTACAATTTCCCCAGTTCCTCTTTGTAAATTTAAATCACCATAAAGTGTTTTCATTAAACTGCTTTTTCCACTCCCAGTCTTACCTATCAAATAGTAAAAATCACCTTTATTGATTGTTAAATTCACCTTAGACAACACTAAATTATCTCTTTGATAAATATCGGCATCCTCTAATTTTAAAATGGTTTTGCTCATAAAGACAGTAGTTTTTACAAACTTATTAGTTTCTTATGATTTTAGCGTCTAAAATTTCAATAATCTTAATTTTAGGATAAATAATTTTGAATATTTTTCTTAAATTCATCCAACAAATTTAAAAAATGTTCGTTAATTAGATTAAACTAAAAATTGATATGAAACTTCGTTTTTACAGAAAATTCATTTTATTATTTATTTTTTTCATATTAAGCAATAGTATAGTTGCTCAAAAATCTATTATTGATACTAGTACTATTACAGATTTTAACAACGCATTAGAACTCTACAATAATAAAGCTTACGGTGCCGCACAAAAAACATTTGATAAAGTAAAAAAAGAAGCTGTTCAAAGTTCTAATTTGCAAGCAGATGCTTCTTACTATGATGCCATGTGTGCCATAAAACTAAACCAAACGAATGCAGATGAAAAAGTATTAAATTTTGTGGAAGAAAACCCAACAAGTAATAAAAAGAATAAGGCGTTTTTTAATGTTGGTAATTATTATTTTGCAAATAAAAAAGCAGCTCATGCTTTAAAATGGTACAAAAAAGTAAATACTGCTTTTATATCTAAAGAAAATATAAAAGAACTTAATTTTAAAATGGGTTATGGTTTTTTAGTGGCCAAAAGATTAGACTTAGCAAAAAACAAATTTCTACCACTAATTAACGATGCAAAATATGGAAACGATTCCAGATATTATTACGGTTATATTTCTTACAAACAAGAAGATTATGGAATTGCTGAATCTACATTAAAAGAAATTGCCGATAACAAATCTTACAAAGCAGAAATCTCATACTATTTATTAGACATTAGCTTTAAATCTGGCCAATTTGAGCGCTGCATAATTGTAGGTCAAAAACTTTTAAAAACTGCCAAACGAAAAGATATTTCAGAAATCTCTAAAATTGTTGGCGAAAGTTTTTTTAATTTAAATAAATATGAGGAAGCCATTCCCTATTTAAAAGCATATAAAGGGAAAAATAAGAAATGGAACAATACTGATTATTATCAATTGGGATACGCATACTATAAGCAAAATGATTTTGAAAATGCTATAAGCTTTTTTAATAAAATTATTTCACAAAAAAATGCTGTTTCTCAAAACGCTTATTATCATTTAGCTGAATGCTATTTAAATATTGATAAAAAAAATGAGGCTTTAAATGCGTTTCAAACTGCGAGCATAATGACCTTTAATAAAAAAATTCAAGAAGATGCTGCTTTAAATTATGCCAAATTAAGTTACGAAGAAGGAAACCCTTTTGAAAGTGTTTCTGATGTTTTACAAAATTACCTCAAAAAATATCCAAACTCCAATGCTTACAAGGAAATTAATGAATTGGTAGTTTCTTCTTTCATTCATCAACAAGATTATAAAGGTGCGTTAGATTATCTTAAAAAGAAAAAGTCTCAAGAAAATACCGAGCTAACTTTTGAGGTTTCTTTATACAGAGGAATCCAATTATTTAATGAAAACAAACTCTCTGAATCTATTTCTTACTTTGCGACTTCACAATCTTCTAAAAACAATAAAATAAGTCAAAAAGGAAAATATTGGGAAGCTGAAGCATTGTATAGATTAGGAAATTATGATACTGCATTGCCTAAGTTCTTAAGCCTTCAAAATTCATTAAAAAAAGACAACAATAATGTTTTCCCTTTATTAACCTACACTATTGGTTACACGTATTTTAAATTGAAAAAATATGAAAAATCAGCCAGTACATTTAGTCTGTTTATAACGCAAGAGGAACCAGAAACTTTAATTAAAAATGATGCTTACATTCGTTTAGGAGATAGCTATTTTGCAACTAGAAATTACAAGGATGCCATTAAAAGTTATGAAGTTGTAATTACTGAAAATGGCGCAGAAGCTGATTATGCTCAATATCAAATTGGGATGAGTTATGGTTTTATAAACGAAAATCAAGCAAAGATTACAGCTCTAAACAAAGTTGTAAATGAGTATACGACATCTACTTTAAAAGATGATGCTTTATATCAATTGGCAAATACATACACAAAAATCAAAAGTAATTCAAAAGCGCATCAAGCTTATGATCGCCTTTTAAGTATATATCCAAAAAGTGCATTTTTACCAAAATCTTTGGTAAGACAAGGTTTATTGTATTACAATGAAAATGAGAACTCAAAAGCGTTAGAAAAATTTAAATTAACAGTTCGTAAATTTCCAAATTCGCCTGATGCTATTGAAGCAGTAAGAAACGCAAAAAATATTTATATCGATCAAGACAATTTAGATGATTATGTGACTTGGACCAAAACTTTAAAATTTATTGACGTTTCTGATAATGAACTAGAAAGTTCTTCTTTTGCAATTGCCGAAAGAAAATATTTTGAAGGCAAAAATGATGGAAGTATTCTAAGTTTAAAAAAGTATTTAAGAAAATTTCCTGATGGGAAAAATAATCTTAAAGCAAACTATTATTTAGCAGATATTTTATTTAAAGAAAAATTATTTACACAATCCATAGAGAAATATCAAATTGTATTAAAAAATGGTCAAAGTGAATTTAGTGAAGATGCTTTGGCAAAACTATCTCAGGTATATCTTCAAAAAGAAGATGTTAAAAATGCAATTCCCCTTTTAGAAAGACTAGAAAAAGAAGCATATGTAAAAGAAAATATTTTATTTGCACAAAGTAATTTAATGAAAGCCTATAATTTTAATGAAGATTACAATGCATCAATTATTTATGCTAAAAAAATTCTTGACAAAGATAAACTTGATGACAATTTACGTTTAGATGCCAAAAAAATAATTGCTAGAGCTTCATTTAACAATAAAGACTTAGAAACTGCAGCGATTTATTATGAAGAAATTAATGAGGAAGCTAAAGGAGAGTTAAAAGCTGAAAGTTTGTATTATAGCGCTTATTTTAAAAATAATGATAGAGACTTTGAATCATCAACCAAAGTTGTGCAAGAACTGATTGCAAATTACTCTGCCTACAAATATTGGGGAGTAAAAAGTTATGTAATTATGGCCAAAAATTACTATAGTTTAAAAGATGCCTATCAAGCCACTTTTATCTTAGAAAATGTAATTAAAAACTTTTCTCAATACGATGATATTTTAAAAGAAGCCCAGCAAGAGCTTGATAAAATAAAAGATAATGAAGCAAAAACAAATAATTCTGTAACTCCTCAAAACAAAAATTAATGAAAAAAGGTGTTCTTATATTTTTAATTTTATTTGTTTTTTTAAGCGTAAATGCTCAACAAAAACCTGTAGCTGTAAAAGATACTGTAAAAACTGAAGTTGTAGAAGTTATTACAAGCTATAATCCTGAAATTGCTGACGCAAATAAAATTAAAAAAAGTCCGATTATAACATTATTAGATAAAAACAAGAAGAAAAAATTAGCATACAATATTTTCTCTGCACCTGTTGCTTCTACTTTTATTCCCAAAAGTGGGGTTGTAAAAGGAGTGGATGTTGGTGTAAGAGAGCGCCTCTACAACAATTATATTGCTGCTGGATTTGGAAATTATACATCACCATACGCAGAAATTTATATTCATAATTACGCTCGGTTTGAAAGTGAATTCGGTGCCTCCGTGAAATATGCAGCTTCTTTAGATAACATTCCAGACATTCAGTTAGATAGTAATTTTTCAAATTTCATTGCAAGCCTTTTTTACAAAAGAGAAGAACGTTATTTTGATTGGAAAATTTCTTTAAACACAGAAGTTAATGCTCATAATTATTATGGTTTAAAGAAAAATACTTTTGATTTAAATACCATTAACGGCATTGAAGAAAATCAGAAATACAATTATTTTAATGCAACTGGTGAAATTGATTTTATAGACGCTTACATAAATAAGAGTATTTTGTCGCTATCATATTTCACAGACGATTATAGTAGTAAAGAATTTTTATTCAACTTAAACACTGACTTAGATTTACCTCTTAAATATATAAGTAGAAGTTTAAATAACTTACAAATAAAAACGGGGATAGAATATTTAGGAGGAAGTTTTGCTATTGATTATGCCAACCAAAACCAACTGAATTATTCCATTTTTACTTTGAACATAAATCCAGAATACAAGGATATTTTTGTTGGTTTTTCACTTAAACTAGGTGCAAAATTATTTGCGTCATTTGACACTGAAAATAATTCAAATAATTTGTTAGTTTATCCAGATATTAAACTTCAAAAATCTATAATTGAGGAGAAACTTAATATTTACGCAGGTGCTTCTGGTAATTTAAATACAAACACCTATAGAAACTTTACTAAAGATAATCCTTTTATTTCACCAACACAATTTATAACACAAACTTCAGAAAAGTATAATATATTTTTAGGTTTAAATGGTGTTATTAATAATGCTATAAGTTTTAATATTTTAGGCAGTTTTAACGAAGAAGAAGATAAAGCTTTGTTTATTCTAAACAATTCAAAATCTAATGGTATTAATAACACGATAAATGGATTAGCAATAAAAGGCTATGAATATGGTAATTCATTTTCCGTTATTTATGATGATGTAAGTACTACTTCTATTTTGGCAGAATTAGAATATGATTTAACCAAAAGAATTACGTTTTCTGCTAATTTTCAATTCGATAACTTTTCATTAAAAACCCAAAGAGAAGCCTGGAATTTACCTCAAATACAAAGTAGTTTAAGTGCAAAATATAAAAATGCTAAATGGTATGCCACTTCAAATATTTTCTATATTGGTGAAAGAAAAGATGTTTTATATAGTTCAGTATTCCCGTCAAATTTAAATAATACTCAAAATTTAGATGCTTTTATAGATGTAAACTTAAGTGGTGGATATCAATTTAGTAATAAATTCTCAGCATTTCTAAAACTAAGTAATATTTTAAATACAAATTATGAACGTTATGTAAATTTTAATGTTCAAGGCTTTCAAGTTTTAGGAGGAATAGCTTATAAATTTGATTTATAAGGTATTTAACTTACTTTTTACTTATCTTTACTTGCTATGTTTTATTATTTATTAATAGCTTTCCAAGCATTTTGTATGTTTCATGTTTACAAAAGCAGAAACGACTATTACTGGTACTTCTTAATTTTTTTTGTACCATTAATAGGTGGTCTTGTATATTTTATTTTAAAAGTAATTAATAAAACCAATATGAATAATACTTTAAATACCATTACTCATATTATTAATCCTTTAAAAGAAATAAAAGATCTCAAAAAAAAACTAGCTTTTAAAGATAGTTTTCAAAATAAAATTAGTCTTGCAGACGCCCTTGCAGAAAAAAATGATTTTAATAATGCAATAGTTTATTATGAAAAAGCTTTATCCGGAAAATATAAAAACCACCCACTTACTTTAAACAAAGTATTGAAATGCTATTTTCAAATTAAAAATTATAAAAAAGTATTGCATTATGCCAATAAATTAAATCTTGCTAAATCTTCAAATGGGTCCATATGTTTATATGCCATTTCATTAGAAAATTGTGGTTTCATTACGGAAGCAGAAATTCAGTTTAAAAAAACAGATAAAAAATACTCGCACCATACAGAACGACTCGAATTGTCAAAATTTTTAGTTCGGCGAAATAAGAAAGAAGATGCAAAAATTGTTTTGAATAATATTATTATCGAAATAGAAAATATGATTAAAAGTAACAAGAAAAAACACAAGCATATTTACAATGAATCCAAAAAATTAATAAGTGAAATATAATTTACTAAAAAACTATTTCATAACATCTAAATATTTTTTTACCATGATTTATTCGTATAATAATTATAGTTTCTAGGTGCTAAAAATAAAATGAATAATTTTATTAAAACGATGCAGACTTTTGATTATTATCATAACAGCTGAGATACTTTTGATAAAGTTAAAAAACGTAAATTAAAATTAGGAAATCTATCAATAGCAAGTAAAGTATATTTAATGGATAAATATGTATTTACTTATTCACCTGTAAAACCATAATTTATTTGGACATTCTAGTATTCATCTTAAAAATAATCTACGGGACTTTTTTCTGCTTCGCAGGAATAATGCATTTTGTAAAACCAAAATTTTTCTATCCTTTTATCCCAAATATTTTCCCTAAAAATTTAGTCAATTATTTAATTGGATGCATTGAATTTTTATTGGGTTTAGGAATTTTCTTCCCAAAAACAGCAAAGGAAACATCATTAGGTATTTTTATTTTACTTGTTATATTATTACCAATCCATCTTTGGGATTTAACTAAAGTAAAACCTGCTATTGGGTCTAAAAAAATGGCTATTATTCGAATACCTATTCAATTTATTTTGATGTATGGAGTTTATGTTATATATAAAAAAATTTAAATTTATGAAAAAAAATTATTTTATTTTTTGCATCATTTTAACCCTATTTTCTTGTGGAAAAGAACAAGTCGATTTAATTGTAACCAATGCAACAATATATACAGTAGATTCAGAATTTAGCAATGCAGAAGCTTTCGCTATCAAAGATGGAAAGTTTATTGCCGTTGGAACTGCTGCAGAAATTACCAATAAATATTCTGCAACAGAAACTCTAGATGCAAAAGGAGAAACTATTGTTCCTGGCTTAATTGATGCGCATTGTCATTTTTACAGAATGGGATTACAGCAACAAAAAGTATCTTTAGAAGGAACAAAAAGTTATGATGAAGTCTTAGAAAAACTTGTCGCTTTTCAAAATGAAAAGAATGTTTCCTTTATTACAGGTCGTGGTTGGGATCAAAATGATTGGGCTGTAAAAGAATTCCCTAAAAAAGACAAATTAGATTCTTTATTCCCCTCAATTCCTGTTGCGGTAAGAAGAGTGGATGGTCATGCACTTTTGGTAAATCAAGCTGCTATAGATTTATCAGGTATTACCAAAAACACTCCAGTTATTGGTGGTGAAATCATTACTCATAATGGTGAGATGACAGGAGTGTTAATTGATGCTGCTATGGATTTCATTAAAATTCCTGAACCAACAAAACAAGAGTCTATTCAAGGTTTACTTGATGCTCAAAAAATCTGTTTTTCTTACGGATTAACTACGGTTGATGATGCTGGTTTAGACAGGAATACAATTGAACTAATTGAAGAATTACAAAAAAATAATCAATTAAAAATGAGAATTTACGCTATGGTTTCTGGCGATAAACAATCTCAAATAGATTATTATATAAACAAGGGCATCTACAAAACTAATAAATTAAATGTACGTTCTTTTAAAGTTTACGGAGATGGTGCTTTGGGTTCTAGAGGAGCCGCCATGCGAAAACCTTATTCCGATAGAGAAAATCATTTTGGAGCTCTAATTTATCCTGCTGAGCGTTATCGAGAAATTGCCAAACAAATTGCAGCTTCTGAATTTCAAATGAATACACACGCCATTGGTGACTCTGCAAATACTTGGGTTTTAAAAATTTATAAAGAAGCACTAAAAGGAACTAAAAATAGACGTTGGAGAAATGAACATTCTCAAATTGTATCCTTAGAAGATTTTGAATTATTTGAAAAAGTAATTCCATCAATTCAACCAACTCATGCAACATCAGATATGTATTGGGCTGAAGATCGAGTTGGTAAAAAAAGAATGAAAGGTGCTTATGCTTACAAAGATTTATTAAATGCATATGGAAAAATTGCTCTAGGAACTGACTTTCCTGTAGAAAAAGTAAATCCTTTTTTAACTTTTTATGCTGCTGCAATCCGTAAAGATTTAGATGGATATCCAGAAAAAGGTTTTCAAATAAAAAATGCCTTAAATAGAGAAGAAACATTAAAAGGGATGACAATTTGGGCAGCCTATGCAAATTTTGAAGAGCATGAAAAAGGAAGTATTGAAGTTGGTAAAATGGCTGATTTTACAATTTTAAATCAAGATATTATGAAAATTGACGGAGCACAAATTCCAAATACAAAAGCTATAGGAACATATGTAAATGGCGAGAAAGTTTATTGAATTTAATAAACATTCCAAAAATTCTTTATTACAATTATTTGCTTCTTTGTTATTAATAATTATTAGGATGTTCTTCAAAAATAAAAAGGCAGTGATAAAAAATCACTACCTCTAATATATTAATTTGTAACGCTATTTCAGGACGTCACATTACTAGTCGTTTTATTTCAAATCCTCCAATAAAATCTCAACTGCCTTTTTAAGTTGATCATCTTCTCCTCTAAAACCTGAACCAGGAGCATTCTTTACCAAATAATCAGGAACAGCTGGCGACTCATTTTCCATATTTTTACCAGATTTTGCAACATACCAAGCTCTAAACGGCATTCTAACATAACCTCTTTTTAAACTGTAACCTCCTGTAGAAATTACTGCACCAAAAGTAGGTTGACCAACTAATTTACCCAAACCTAAATTTTTATATGCATGTGAAAATATTTCTGCATTAGAATAACTATTTTCATTACATAAGGCAACACTTGGTTTTGTGTTTACAGATAAAATTGCACGTTCATTAAATGGATAATGCTTTGTGAATTTTTTATTTTCCTTCTCTAAATTTTTAGCAGCTCCTCGTGGAACTGTATATGCATGTTGATAAACATTTAGTACCGCCATTAAACGATCTGTAGTCCAGCCACCACCATTATATCTAACATCTATCACAATACCTTCTTTGCCATAACCACTTGCTTTTAATTCACGTTCAAAACGCTCAAAACTTGGTGCATTCATTCCTTGAATGTGTATGTAACCTAATTTTCCATTTGAGAATTTATCTACTAACTTTTTTCTAGAACTCACCCAAGCTTCATATTGTAAAGTCCTTAAACTTCCTGATGTCCTTGCTACTACTTCACTACCATTACTTAAAGTTAATAAGATTTCATCTCCTCTAGTATTTTTCAATAAACTGAAGAAATTGATGCTTTTATTCACTTTCTGATTATTCACCTTTGTTATAACATCTCCTTCTTGGATACTTACTTTAGATTTATCTGCTACTGAATTATCTAAAACATATAACACCTCTGCTCCTTTTGAAGTGTTCCTAACTTCTATCCCTAAAAGTCCGATATTATCACTATTTGTTCTTTCTGGAGTACCTGCTCTGTATCCCATATGACTCGCATTTAATTGACCAAATAATTGATTAAATACAAATGAATAATCTTGAGCTGTACTAGCTTTTAAGGCTAATGGCTTGTATTTATTAACCAATCCTTTCCAATCATAACCGTGAAAATTAGGGTCATAAAAACCCATTGTTAAAACTCGTGTACCTTCTGCATACATTTGCGCATTAACCGCTTTAAAATCTTCTGTATATTTTGCAGAATGAGACATAGAAGTTACTTTATCTGTTTTTGGATTTAACTCGCTTAACCTTCCTCTTGAAGTAAAATAAAACTTTCCATTTACTTCAGAAAACCCTCCAATTCTGCTAGTCCCTTTAATTTCTTTAGGGTTTCCGCCTTCTAACTTCACTTTGTAAAAGCTCCTGCTATTGGTAGCTGGGTTTGTAGCTGAATAATATATGCTTTTATTGTCAGGGCTAAACATTCCACCAAATTCGTCATCTGGCAATCTTGTTATTCTTTCTAAACGATTATAAATTTCATCTTTATCAATACTAACCACAACCTTCTCTTTGGTTTTTGACTTTTTTACTGGTTTAGGTTGATAATAATCTCCGTTTTCACGGTCGGTTCTTGTTCTTTCCCAATCTTCGTTCTTTAACCAAACCATCCAAATATCATAATCAATACCCCCTCTGTTACCGCTTCTATTAGATGAAAATGATAGCATTTTACCATCTGAACTCCAAGATGGAGAGCGATCGCTTCTAGGATGCATAGAAACATTAAACTTCTCTTTTGGGTTAGCCACGGACTGGATAAAAATTTCACTATCAAAATCTAAATCTTGTTGCGAATAGGCTAAATATTTACTGTCTGGGCTCCAGCTTATTCCTGAAGGAGCTGCCCAACCAATCGAGAAAGGAACAATATTGGTGATTTTCCCTTCTTTATAATCTGCAACCATCAAATTCCCACGGCCAACTTGATAGGATATTTTTTTATGATTTGGCGAAACTAAAAGGTTGTAAACATCCTCTTTACTTTTTGTTAACTTTTTAGTTTGAATTTTTAAACTTCGTTCTAAACCTACTAAAGTGTCTTTTGATGTTGATACGTAAATCTCATTATGTCCATCTCTATCCGAAATAAATAAAACTTCTTTATCACTTATCCACTGTGGATTTCGATCTCTAAACGGATGATTACTTACATTGTTTGTGCTCTTCTTTTCTTTAGTATTTTCTTTTACAAAAATTTCTCCTTCAATTTCCATGGCAGCTAATTTACCATTCGGAGAAACATCAAAAGTTGAAATTCCACTTGTAGTCACAGCTGTTTTTTCCAATTCAAAACGGTAATCAGCAGCTATATTTATTTTCAACTTTTTAGCACTTCCATTTTTCAACAAATACAAATCAAACAATGTTGAATATACAATTGTGCCATCATTACTTACAGAAAATGAAACCACACCATTTTTTGTTTGGTTCGTTAATTTTTTTGGCTGACCATTTTTTGCTCCAGTTTCAGAAATGGATTGTTTATAGATATTATATCTTCCGCTCTCTGCTCCTATGTAATACAAATTTCCTTCTGCGTCCCAAATTGGAGAATGGTCATTTTTTTGAGTATCTGTAATTTGAAAGTACTGATTTGATTTCTTGTTAAAAATCCAAATATCTCTTTGTGCAGAACCTGCGTAATCTTCTCTAGAAATTCTACAAGCACCCTTTGCGTATGCAATGAAGTTTCCATTTGGTGAAGCAGTTGCCATAGAACCTAGAGCTGTAATTGTTCTTTCTGGAGTACCTCCATTTGCATTTACATGATACGTTTGAGCATCCCATTGAGGGCCTTTCATTATTCTATTTGTTGTGAATAAGATGTTGTTTTCATTGGTCCAATCATAAGGTGTATCTCCTGTGGGATAATAGGTAACTTGCATTGGCATTCCACCTAATTTATCCACTGTAAATACATTGTTTGATCCCTTTCTATTGGATGCAAAAGCTAATTTTGTTCCTTTATTATTCCAAATAGGATTACTTTCATAAGCTTCATGAACTGTAAGTCTTTTAGAAATTTTAGAGCTTAAGTTGTATAGCCAA
The DNA here is from genome assembly GCA_913020555.1 of uncultured Polaribacter sp. Lineage (GTDB taxonomy): Bacteria > Bacteroidota > Bacteroidia > Flavobacteriales > Flavobacteriaceae > Polaribacter. Next base: position 73,274 of record CAJWAC010000002.1, read on the forward strand.
ATATCTCCTTGATAGGAGAATGCAAGCTCATTTGAATCAGGGCTTAAGTTAGGAGTTCTTATTAATGAAGTTTGTGCTAAAACAAGTGAAATATTGCATAGAAGCAAATAAATAAAGATAATTTTTCTAGACATTTTTTTGTATTTTAATTAAGCTAAAATAAGTTAAATTAAAATACCTTTTTGATAACTAATATATTTTTAAGAATATTTTGATATCTCATTAACCAATAACAGGTTTGATAAAGTTTTTAATTTTATCAATTCCATTAATTCCTAAATATTTAATAAATGCAGAACCTATAATTGCTCCGTTGGAATAATTACAAGAAGTATTGAACGTTTTTTTATCAGAAATACCAAAACCAACAATAAGCTTACTTTGTAAATTCATTTCTTTTATTCTTTCAAAATAAGCAATTTGCTGGCCAGAAATAGCTCCTTTTGCACCAGTGATGGATGCCGAAGCCACAACATAGATGAATGCTTTTGTATATGAATCTATTTTTCTAATTCTTTCTTCTGAAGTGTGAGGTGTTATTAAAAATACGTTTGTGATTCCGTATTTATCAAATAATTGTTGATAATGATTTTCAAACTCAACCATTGGTAGATCTGGGATAATTACAGTATTGATTCCGCAATCTACTACTTTTTTACAAAATTTATCTTCGCCATATTTTAGCATTTGATTCAAATACCCCATTAAAACCAAAGGTGTTTTATTATTACCTTTTATTGTCATTAATTGGTCAAAAACAATATCTAAATTGATGCCATTTTGTAAAGCTATTTGACTGCTTTCTTGAATTGTAGGACCGTCTGCTAAAGGATCTGAATACGGCAAACCAACTTCTATAAAATCGACACCACTTTTTTCTAACTCCAAAATTACTTTCACAGTATCATGTAATTTTGGATATCCACAGGTAAAATAAATCGAAAGTAAATTTTTATCTTTTTGCTGAAATAGTTTTTGAATTGAATTCATGGCTTACTCTTCTAAATGTTTGATATAAGTTTCTAAATCCTTATCTCCTCTACCAGACAAATTAATTACTACAACTTGATTTTTCTTTAATTCCATTTTCGGTAAAACAGCTAAAGCGTGTGCAGTTTCTAAAGCTGGAATAATACCTTCTATTTTTGTGAGTTCATAGGCTGCTTCTAAGGCTTCTTTGTCAGTCGCGTTTAGGAATTTAGCTCTTTTGCTTTCGTATAAATAAGCATGTAACGGTCCAACTCCTGGATAATCTAGTCCGGCAGAAATAGAATATGGCTCAACAATTTGCCCATAATCATCTTGCATTAAAATGGTTTTCGCACCATGTATAATGCCTACTTCACCTAATTGAGAAGTAGCTGCACTTTCTCCAGAATTTACTCCTAACCCTGCAGCTTCAACAGCAATTAACTCTACATCTTCATCATCCATATAATGGTAAAACGCTCCTGCAGCGTTACTCCCACCTCCAACACAAGCTATAATGGTATCTGGATTTTCCTTACCTGTTTTTTCCTTTAATTGCCACTTCATTTCTTCTGATATGATGGCTTGTAAACGTGCAACCATATCTGGATGTGGATGTGGACCAACTACAGAACCAATTAAATAAAAAGTATCTGGATTTTGTATCCAATAACGAATTGCTTCATTTGTAGCATCTTTTAATGTTTTAGATCCAGATGTTGCAGCAACCACTTTTGCGCCCAACATTTTCATTCTAGCAACATTTGGTGCTTGACGAACAATATCTTTTTCGCCCATAAAAACAGTACAATCTAAACCCATTAAAGCACAAACAGTAGCTGTTGCCACGCCATGTTGACCTGCCCCAGTTTCTGCAATAATTTTAGTTTTACCTAATTTTTTAGCAATTAAAATCTGACCAACAGTATTATTTACTTTATGGGCTCCTGTATGATTTAAATCTTCACGTTTTAAATAAATTATTGCTCCGTATTTTTCTGAAAGTCTTTTTGCAAGATAAAGAGGTGTTGGACGCCCTACGTAATCTTTTAATAATGATTTATATTCTGTTTGAAATTCTTCAGACTCGATAATTTGAATATAATTATCTTCTAATTCTTTTACATTAGGATGTAATAATTCAGGAATAAATGCGCCCCCAAACTGTCCAAAATATCCATTCTTATCTGGTTGAAATTTTGATTTCATATTATAACTTATTCTTGAAGATTTTTACTTCATTAATGTTTTTTAATCCTGGCCTGCTTTCAAATTTACTATTAACATCTATGGCATAAATGGGTAGATTTTTATTTCTCATTATTTGGATTTGTTCTAAATCATCTAAACCAATACCGCCGCTTAAAAAGAAAGGTTTAACAAAAGGATATTTTTCTAAAACTGACCATTCAAACTTTATTCCATTACCTCCTCTTTCTTTTCCCTTTGTATCAAACAAAAAATAATCTACTACATCTAAATAGGGTTTTAAGGCATTAAAGTTAAACTCATCCTTAATTCCAAAAACTTTAATAATCTCTAATTTCTCGTAGGATTTCGGTTTTTTAACTTTTTTTCTACCTTTATTTTGTGCTATAAATGACGCTCTGCTTTCTGCCAAGTATTTTCGAATCAGTTTTATATAATCTACTGATTCATCTCCATGTAATTGAATAGCATCTAGCTGATATTCTTCTACATAAGAAACCACAATCTCAGGAATTTCATTTACAAAAACACCAACTTTTTTTACTTCTTTGGATAATTCCGGAATAATACCTTCAAAATTTCTTTTAGATTTATCGTAGAAAATAAACCCTAAATAATCGGGCTGCAAGGCTGCAACTTGCTGAATATTTTCAACATATTTCATTCCACAAACTTTCAGTTTCATTTTTATCTAATTTGATTTATAAAATCTTGACATGCTTCTCCTGGATTTTCTTCTTTCATAAAATTCTCACCAATTAAAAACCCTTGAAAACCAAACTCTTTTAAACCCGTAATTATTTTTGGATCGGAAATACCACTTTCAGAAATTTTGATTGATGTATCCGGGATTTGATCGGCTAATTTTATAGAATGCTCTAAATCAACCTCAAAAGTTTTTAAATTTCTATTATTAATCCCTATAATTTTATTGTTTAAATCGTTAATTCTATCTAAATCTTCTTGCGTATGCACTTCATATAAGACACTTAAACCTAAATCAGTTGCTAAATTTCCAAAATTCTTTAATTCTTTAGAAGTTAAACATGATGCAATCAATAAAATTACATCTGCTCCAATTGCTTTTGATTCTACAATTTGAAATCCATCAACTATAAAATCTTTTCTTAATATTGGTTTTTGCTGATTAATAACTCTTGCCTCCATTAAATCTGCCATAGTTCCTCCGAAAAATGAAGTATCTGTTAAAATGGATTGTGCAGCTACATTTGCATCTAAATATCCGTTTGTAACTTCTGCAATAGTGGCTTTATCATTAATAATTCCTTTTGATGGAGATTGACGTTTAAACTCTGCAATTATTCCTGTAGAACCAACCTCTAACAATGATTTCTTTAAGGAAAACGGAGTCCTTTTAAAATTTGGGCTACCCACCAACTTCTTAACAGGAACTTCTGCTTTTATTTTTGCAATTTCCTTTTTTTTGAATGCTATTATTTTATCTAAAATTGTCATTTTTATTCTAATTTATCATTTCAACTTTATGTAAAAATCTCAAAATCATTAACCAGAGATTTTTCAACATCATTCCATTGCGCTCAAAATGACATTATCTATTTAATTTCTTATTTCTATATCTCAAGAAAAAATAAACAATAACTCCAACAATCAAACCAACTATCATTTGCTTAAAAAGACTTTTAGTTTGAATACCAATTGCTGTTCCCATTAAAAGAAAAGCCGGAATAATAAGAATTATATTATTTTTCTTTTTTATCATGCTAAATACTTACTAATGTCTCTAAGGCGTGTTTTGCTTTTAATCCAAAAAGTGAATCTTTACACTCTGCAAAAGCTGTCTCGAAACTTTTTGTTTCATCCACTATTTTTAAAGCAAAAGCCGCATTGGCTAAAACTACATTATTTTGCGCTTCTGTTCCATTTCCTTCTAAAATAGTTTTAAAAATTTTTGCCGCACTTTTTACGTCTTCTCCTCCAAAAATATCAGATTGCTGCACTCTTTTTTGACCTAAATCTTCAGGGGTTATCAATTGTTCTCCTTGTTTTGTAAATATTTTAAATCCACTTGTTAAAGAGATTTCGTCATACCCATCTAAGGCATGAATAATTCCATAATTAATGTTTTCTTCCTCCTGTAAAATATAATTATACAAACGTGCAACCTCTAAATTAAACGTTCCTAACATATGATTTTTAGGCGAGCTTGGATTTACCAAAGGTCCTAACATATTAAAGAATGTTTTCAATTTTAAAGCCTTTCTTGTTGGCCCCACAGCTTTCATTGCTGGATGGAATTTAGGTGCGTGTAAAAAACAAATATTTGCTTTTTCTATTTGTCTTTTTAGGCTGTTTTCATCATTCGTAAACTCATAACCAAAACTCTCTAACATATCAGAAGAACCAGATTGAGAGGATACAGAATAATTTCCGTGTTTTGCAACTTTTTGACCTGTACCTGCAACAATAAATGACGTTAAAGTTGAAATATTGAAGGTGTCTTTTCCATCTCCACCAGTTCCAACAATATCAATAGTATTATAATCAGAAAAGTCTACTTGTATACATAATTCTTTTAATGCATTTCTAAAACCAGAAAGTTCATCAGCTGTAATTGGACGCATCATAAACACTGTCATAAAAGACGATAAATGAGCATCATTGTATTTTTTAGCAGCAATATCTATTAAAACTTGCTTTGCTTCTAATTTTGATAATCTTTCGTGATTATATAATCTATTTAAAATTGATTTCATTACGAATTTGCATTGATAAAATTAGTAACTATCTGTTCTCCAACATCAGTTAAAATTGATTCTGGATGAAACTGAACTGCTGATATTGGAAATACCTTGTGTTCTATTGCTTGAATACCTCCTTCTTCATCGCGAGCTGTAACCTGAATTTCTTTTGGAAAATCTTTATCAGTTGCAGACCAAGAGTGATAGCGTGCAGCCATAAATTTTTCTGGAACGTCCTTGAAAATAATAGCATTTTTATCTGTAACTTTCATTTCGGTGGCAACCCCATGAAAAACATCATCTAAGTTGATAATTTTACCGCCAAAAACTTCTGTGATTGCTTGTAAACCTAAACAAACCCCAAAAATCGGCTTTGTACTTGCATATGTTTTTATAACTTCTTTTAAAATCCCTGCTTCATCTGGAATTCCTGGCCCTGGAGATAGCATAATGATGTCATAATTTTCAACTTCTGCAATACTGATTTCATCGTTTCTAAATACAGTTGGAAAATTTCCTGTAATTTTCTCTACCATGTGAACTAAATTATAGGTAAACGAATCGTAATTATCTATGATTAAAATCTTCATACTAAATGTTTTCTGCTAAAATCAACGCTTTCTTTAACGCTGCTAACTTATTATTTACTTCTTGCAATTCTTTTTCTTCATCAGAATGAATAACAATTCCCGCTCCTGCTTGATAGTATAATATCTTATTTTTACTTACAAAACTTCTAATTGCAATGGCCAAATTTACAGAACCATCCAATCCAATAATACCAACTGCCCCACCATAAAATCCTCGAGATTGATTTTCATATTTGTCAATCAGTTGCATTGCCTTATATTTTGGAGCACCACTTAATGTTCCTGCAGGAAAAGTATCCCCAACAATTTCTATTGGATTTCCTTTTAATTGACCAGAAACAGTTGACACTAGATGAATAACATGACTAAAATACTGCACTTCTTTAAACACCTCTACTTCTACATTATCGGCATGTTTACTCAAATCATTTCGAGCTAAATCTACCAACATTACATGTTCTGCTGTTTCTTTTTTATCTGCGGATAATTTTTTGCCTAGCAAGATATCCTTAGCCATATCTCCAGTTCTCCTGAAAGTACCAGCAATAGGATTAATTGTTGCTTTGCCTGCTGATATTTTGATCTGTGCTTCTGGCGAAGAACCCATTAATTTAAATGAACCATAATCAAAATAAAACAAATAAGGTGATGGATTTATAGAACGTAGCGCTCTATAAACATTAAATTCATCTCCTTTAAATTTCTGCTGAAATTGTCGAGACAAAACCAATTGAAACACATCTCCTCGTTTACAATGTGATTTTGCTTTTTTAACATATTCAATAAATTCATCTCCTTTTACGTTAGAAGTTTCGTCTCCAACAATTTCAAACTTTTGAGTATTAAATGCTTGTGCATCAATAATTGTTTGAATTTCATTAATTCGAGATTCAGTACCTTCTTCAATATTTTCTATTAGAGTCATTTCATCGTTAAAATGATTAATAGCAATAATAAATCTATAAAAACTATACTGCATTAAAGGGATTGCAGAAGGGGCTTTATCAACATTTAAAGTAATATTTTCAAAATACTGAACAGAATCATAAGTTGTGTAGCCATACAAACCATTAAAAGATTTTAATTCGTTTGGACAATCTAACTCAATTCTTTTGGTATAGTTCTCAAAAATGGCATTAAAATTTCTTCCAATATTTTGATTATCCAACTGTAATCCATTGTGAGAAAAACTTAAATGGTGGTTTTCTGCTTTAATAGTAATTAACGACTCTATAGCTATAAACGAAAAGCTTTCTTCTTTGCTATGATAATCTGAACTTTCTAATAAAAGTGTATTTGGGTATTTATCTCTAAACCTCAAATACAAACCAACAGGTGTAATTGTATCTGCAATTTTAGTTTTTGATAATGTTTTGAATTTTATATGAGTCATGTCTTAAAATTGAAAAAGGCTTATCGTGAGATAAGCCTTTTTTATATTTATTAAATATAGGATTAGTTCTCACTTATTGTTTAAGAGAACTCCACCACCATATTTTATTTAAATTAAATTTCATTATGAAACAAAGGTAAAAAGGGATTTGTTACCGAACAAATTTTATCGTGTTTTTTTGTTTTAACTATAATTTTTACAGAAATTAAAACTCAAAGGTTTTCGAACTTACATTTTATCAAAATATTTGTATTTAATATTTTGATATGTAACCTACTTTAAACAATCTATTTATAATAATAAATTATAATTGTTAATTTGTGGTTACAAACAATGTGTTTGATTTGAATTTACTGAATTAATGAATGCGCCAATAATGTAGAGATATTGGCGTATTTTTTTATTAATTTAGGGAAATGTTTAATTTTTTGTTCACAGTATACTCAATTCAAGGAATCATATCTTTCATTATTTGAAATTTTAAGTAATAAAGTTGAAATGAAACAAAAGTTATAGTATTTGAATCATTTGTGCCAACAAAACACCTAATAACTTCGTCAATTTATACCTTAATTTTAAATAATACAATCCAGATATGAGAATACTTTACTTTTCATTATTTTTTATTTTAGTTAGCAATGCTTTTGCACAAACTCCATTATATATTGATGATTTTGACAATGGAATAATCAGTATAGATAATTCTTCTGCTTTTGATTTTTCAGTTGTAGAAAATAATTTAGAAATTCAAGGAAATGGATCTGGAGGACAATGGACTGCCATTTCATATAAAATGCATTCCAATGGAACTGACGCTACCATAAATGTTTCTTCAAGTCCTAAATTATATTTAAAAGCAAAAGCAAATCCTGGTTTAGAGTTTAGAATAGATTTACAAGATGCAACTGGCTATGTAACTAACTTAAATGCTACTTCTGTAAATTTAACAGGTAATTATACCATTTACGAATTTGATTTTTCGGGTAAGTTTTCTGACGGTGGTTACGGAGGTCCTTGCACAAACGGACCCTGTACCGTAGATGAAACAAAAATTACACATTTATCAATTTTTGCCAAACCAGGAACTGGTGGTTACAACGGAACTATTACTATAGACTGGATATCATTAGGTTATCAATACGATAACGGAACGCCAACACCGGATCACACAATAAGATACAATCAAGTTGGATATTTTACGAATAGAAACAAAATTATTAGTGTCAATTCTCCAAATAATTTTAATGGTTTAAGTTATACCATCAAAAATTCAAGCGATGTAATTGTTAAATCTGGAACAACAGGAACAACTAATTTTTGGTATGACGCTCAAGAATATGTTTCTAATATTGATTTTTCAGAAATAAACACCGCTGGCGACTATACAATTGATATTGATGGAGTAACAGAATCATTTACAATAGGAGAAAATGTATATGAGGATTTAGCAGATGCAGTTTTTAAATACTACTATTATAATAGAGCAAGTACTCCAATAACTTCCGCTTACGGAGGTCAATGGTCGAGACCAACAGGAATTCCAGACACACAGATTAAAATACATTCTTCTGCTGCAACTGCTGCAAGACCTGAAAATTCAGTAATATCGGCACCAAAAGGATGGTATGATGCAGGAGATTACAACAAATACATCGTGAATAGTGGTATTTCCACGTATACTTTATTAGCAGCTTACGAACATTTTAATACATATTACGAAACAAAGAATTTTAATATTCCCGAATCAAATAATAATTTACCCGATATTTTAGACGAGGTGTTATGGAATTTAGACTGGATGTTATCTATGCAAGATCCTAATGATGGTGGTGTTTACCATAAATTAACTGGATTAAATTTTAGTGGTATAGTAATGCCAAATGAATATAATTTACAAAGATATGTTGTTAAAAAAAGTACAGCAGCAGCTTTAAATTTTGCAGCAGTTACTGCCACAGCAGCTAGAATTTTTGAAGATTTCGAAAGTGAAATACCAGGTTATAGTGCAAAATTAATACAAGCATCAAAATACGCTTATGCTTGGGCCAAGGCAAATCCCAATAATTTCTTTAATAACCCAAATGGAGTTTCAACAGGAGAATACGGAGATTCAAATTTAACAGATGAATTTCAATGGGCAGCTGTTGAGCTTTTTATAACAACTAAAGAAAACACTTATAAAAATGATGTAAGAATTTATACCATTGCAAATAATGCACCGAGTTGGCAAGGTGTTGCCAGTTTAGCACTTTTTTCATTAAATCATCATTCTTCATCAATCTCTTCAGATTTAGATATTAATCAGGCAGAAACTAAATTACTTTCTCAAGCAGATAATATAGAAGCACTGGTAAATAGTTCTCCTATGAGAATAAGTATGGCAGCAAATGATTACGTTTGGGGTAGCAATGGTATGGCTGCCAATCAAGTATTTTATTTAATCAGAGCATATGAGTTAACCACAGAAACTAAATATCTAGATGCTGCATACACTGCTATGGATTATCTACTTGGTAGAAATGGAACAGGATATTCTTACGTTACTGGTTTTGGAAATGTAACACCGACAAAACCACATCACAGAATTTCGGAAGCAGATAATGTTTCAGAAGCAGTCCCTGGTATGTTGGTTGGTGGGCCGCATCCAGGTCAACAAGACAACTGCTCGTACCCTAGCAATGCAGCTGCAAAATCATTTTCAGACACTTGGTGTTCTTACGCATCCAATGAAGTAACGATAAATTGGAATGCCCCAATGTTGTATGCTATTAACGCATTGCAAAATTATCAAAATCAAGAAACTGCTTTATCAAATGAAGATTTAATTAAAAATGATAATGATGTAAGCATATATCCAAATCCTGTTAGTAGTAATTTATATTTTAACTCTAATTCTCACGATTTAAGAAATATAGAGGTTTACTCTATTCAAGGAAAAAAAGTTTTTGCTTCTAATGGAACATTAATTAAAAATAATATTGATTTCTCTAGCTTTAAACCAGGTATCTATTTTTTGAAATTAAATACAGACAAGGGTTCAATCACAAAAAAAATAATAAAAAAGTAGCATATTTTACATAATATTTATTTTTAATAATTTAATCATGCTTTAAATATCGGATACGTAAAAAAAACAATTTAAAATTATACTTTATTTAAAACTGAGTCTTAATTGAATAAAAAGTATTGCCAACAATGTAAATTAATATATATTTGACAACAATAAAGTATTGATGACAAACAATAATAACAATCGTAATTTCAATAATCCTAATATGTAGGACGGAAGGTTGTTGTTTAAAAATATATAAAAGCCTTCCAAATTTGGAAGGCTTTTTTTAATTTATACGAAAATGAGTAAAATAATGACAGTTGACGTTTTGTCAAGTATTAAAGGAGCGCAAGAATCAGAATCTGTAAATAAATTATTTCAGGTAATTAAAAATGCAAATATATCCAACACAAATAATTTTAGTGATTCCAGTAAAAGTGTTTCTTTAAACCATTTACGAGATGATATTGTTATCAATAGCTCAGAAAGAGAGAGAGAAATTATCATTGAAAACTTTCCAAAAGAAAAGAATGGTTATTTAGTAGTTGCTAAAGTGATAGAAGAATAAATATGGAATCACAAATACATAAAATTCATCAACAATTGATGAACAAAGAAATTTCATGTACCAATTTAGTCCAAGAGAAATTAGAGCTACTAAAGCAAAATACTCACAATACAGTCAATTCACTTTTAGAAGATTTAGCTTTAGATTTAGCTACTAAAATTGATGCTAAGATTGAAAAAGGCCAAGAAATTGGGTTGTTGGAAGGGATTCCTTTTGGAATCAAGGATGTTTATATGGTTCAGGGAACCTTAACCACAGCCAGTTCTAATTTATTAAAAAATTACAAATCTTCTTATACAGCTAGCGCCATCCAAAAATTATTAGATGCCGGAGCTATTCCTTTAGTGAAAGAAAATTGCGATAGTTTTGGGCATGGTTCTTCATCAGAAAACACCATTTTTGGAGCAGTAAAAAATGCAATAAATCCTGATTTAGTAGGTGGAGGTTCAAGTGGAGGTTCTGCAGTAAATGTAGCCAAAGAATACACTGTTTTTTCAATTGGTGGGGATACTGGCGGCTCTATTCGTCAACCTGCTGGCTATAATAAAATTTATGGTCTAAAACCCACTTACGGAAGAGTTTCTCGTTTTGGATTGATGGCTTATGCTTCATCAACAGACTGTGTAGGACCAATTGCAAAATCTATAGAAGATATTAGAATTGTTCTAAATGTAATAAGCGGTAAAGATATAAAAGACCAAACTACATATGCATCAATAGAAATATTAAAAGATAATATATCTAAGAATAACACAATAAAAACAATAGGATATTACAAAAACTTCATTGAAAGTGAAGTGATTTCATCTGATATTAAAAGTGATTTTTTAGCAACAATTGATAAAATAAAAGCGAAAGGAATTCAAATAGAAGAATTAGATTTCTTTGAATCTGAAACTTTAGTTTCAACTTACTACACTCTAGCAATGGCAGAAACTGCCTCTAATTTATCAAGGTTAGATGGCACAAATTATGGAAGCCGAATTGAAGGTGATAATTTAAAAGACACCTATTCCATAACTCGTTCAGAAAATTTTTCTGAAGAAACAAAACGAAGAATAGTAGGTGGAAATCAAGTTTTATCTCAAGGTTTTTCTGATGAAATTTATTTGAAAAGTTTGAATTTAAGAGATCAAATTACAGCAAACTTTGAGAAAGATTTCAATAAAGTTGATATTATTTTATCCCCAATAACACCAAATTCTCCACCAAAAATTGGAGCTAGTTTAAACAATCCATTAACAATGTATTTGTCTGATGCATATACTGTTGGATTTAGTTTAGGCCAATTACCAACCTTAACAGCACCTAAAGGAACTGAAATAGGCATACAAATTACAGCAGCCAAAAAAAATGATGAATTAGTGCTACAATTCGCAAACTTTTTAAACGATATATTATAATGGAGTTACAACAATTAAATGAGCTTTTAAAAAAGCACGAGTTGGAGTTAATTATCGGTTTAGAAACACACGTTCGTTTAAATACAAAGTCTAAATTATTTTGCTCTTGTGCTAATCAAGAAACAGAACAACCAAACACTAATATTTGTTCCGTTTGTACGGGGCAAATGGGGGTTTTGCCATCCATAAATAAAGAGGCAATTAACAAAGCAATCCTATTCGGAAAAGCCGTCAAGTCTTCTTTTAAAAATGAAGTCATTTCTTGGGATAGAAAACATTATGAATATCCTGATAATCCTAAAAATATTCAGATTACACAATTTCATAATCCTATAATTCCTGACGGACAAGTTTCTTGTTACAGAAATGACGGCTCTCAATTTACAGTAAATTTAACCCAGGTTCATATAGAGGAAGACGCTGCTAAATTGATCCACGAAAAGAAAATATCTTTAGTAGATTTTAATAAAGCCGGAGTTCCATTAATAGAGATTGTAACAGAGCCTTGTATCAGAAATATTGAAGATGCATCTACTTACGCCCAATATATTCAGAGAATTGTTCAGAATTTAAAAATTTCTGAAGCAAATCTTGAGAAAGGAGAATTTAAAAGTGATGTTTCAGTGTCTCTAAGAAAGAAACATAGCTATAATTTAAATCCACGTACAGAAATCAAAAACTTGAACTCATTTAAGTTTATGATTGAGGCTTTAAAGGAAGAAGTAGAAAAACAACTCAACTACTTTATAGAGCATAAAGATTTTAGACCAGACCAAACTACAGTTTTATTTGACGCTGATTTAAAGCAAACCAAAACAATGCGTAAAAAGGAATTTGAGGCTGATTACAGATTTATTTCTGAGCCAGATTTACCTTTTGTAAACATTAAAAATGAAGTAGAAAATATTCAAGTTGATATTAGTGCATTACCTTTTGCAGTAGAATCTATTTTGATAAAAGGAGGTGTTTTGCCTCAAGATGCCAAATTTTTTACGGCAGATTCTCTACGCTCTGATACTTTTGTTGCCATTAATAATAAAATACAAGACCCTTCTTTTGTTGCAAAAACTTTGGTAAATAATATTGCTGCAGATGAATATGCAAATATTCACAGTATTGATCACTTAGTTGAGATTTTTAAACTATTCCAAGAAGAAAAAATCACATCGGTTTTAGTCCAAAATGGTATTACTAGATACTTAAAAGACAGAACTTTTAACTTTAGAAAATATTTTGATGAAAACACCATTTCAGAAAATCAAATCAAAGAAGCAATCCGAACTGTAATTTCAAAAAATACAGCAATTGCAAATGATATTAAAAATGGAAATCAAGGTAAAGCAGGAATTTTAGTTGGAAAAACAATTAAAATTATTGGCAAAGGTGCTTCCGGAAAGTTAATACGAAAAGAAATTCTTGAACAAATTCAAGGTAGTGCATTAAAAGTTGATAAATCAAATAATGAAGTTCAGAGTGCTTTAATTCAGAATGAAAAATCATCTAATAAAAATAATGAAGAAGAACTACCTGAAATTCCAATAATTATAAAAGACACATACAGAACACACAAAATTTCTCAAATTTCAGAAAAATCAATTCTTGAAGAAGTTACTTTGGCAGGTTGGGTTGCTAGTGTTAGAGATCACGGTGAATTAATGTTTATTGATTTAAGAGGATCAAATAATGAAGTTTTTCAAGTAAGGCTAACTAGGGCATCTTTTCCTAATTTAGATGAATTGGTGAAACTGAAACCAGAAACGGTAATTTCTGCGAAAGGAATAGTTTTGCAAAGAAAAGAAGACGATTATAATTCCGGCTTAAGAACTGGCAAAATTGAATTAGAAACTACTGAATTGGAAGTATTAAACCTTTCAAAAACACTTCCTTTTGAAATAAAAAGGGCAGTAAAATCAAACGAAAATGTTCGTTTTCAATACAAGTTTTTAGACCACAGAAATAATGATGTTCGCAGAGCAATTATTAATCGTCATAAAGTTATAAAATTACTTCGCGACATTTTAGATGAAGAAGAGTTTTTAGAAATTGAAACACCTATTTTAACTGCTGGTACAGATGAAGGCGCTAGAGAATTTATTGTACCAACAAGAAAACAAGCAGGCTCTTTTTACACACTGCCGCAAGCACCTCAACAATTCAAGCAAATGCTAATGGTTGGTGGTTTTGAGAAATATTTCCAAATTGCACGTTGCTTTAGAGACGAAGATTCTAGAGGAGATCGTCAACCTGAATTTACACAATTAGATTTAGAAATGTCTTACGCAAGTATGCAACAGATTATTGATTTAAACACAAAAATGTTTAATCAAGTTGTGAAAAAAATCTATGGTAAAAAATGGGTTTTACACCCTTTTCGAGTAATAACTTACAAAGAAGCAATGGATAAATATGGCTGTGACAGACCAGATTTACGTTTTGGATTAGAAATGCAAGACATTACAGATATTGTAAAAGAAACATCTTTCCAAGTTTTTAGCAAACCTATTGATGAAGGTGGAATTGTAAAATGTATAAAAGTTTCTGCCGCAGAACAAGGAAACAAAAGAATGTCTAAAGGTCAGATTGAAAACTTAACTGCAATCGCACAGCAAAATGGTTTAGGCGGTTTAGCGTATATAATTGTAAACAAAAACGATTTACAATCACCAATAATTAAATTTTTAGGTGAGGAAATTGCCGCTAAAATTATTAAAGCAACTGATGCTCAAATTGGAGATATTGTATTTTTCTCGGCAGCTGATTATGCAACAGCAAACAAAGCCTTAGATGCTGTTAGACAAGAAATGGGTAGAATTTTACGATTAATTAACCCAAAAGAATTAAGACCAGCTTGGGTAGTTGATTTTCCGATGTTTGAAAAAACAGATGAAGGCAGATGGACATTTACCCACAACCCATTTTCAATGCCAGCGATATATGATTTAGAAAAACACATCACTGGAAAGAATGATGAAATTGGAACAATTATAGCCCAACAATACGATCTGATATTAAATGGTTACGAAATTGGCGGAGGCTCTGTTCGAGCTCACAAATCTGAAATCTTAGAGGCAACTTATAAAAATATGGGATATGATAAGGAAGAAATGATAAAAAGTGTTGGAACTATGTACAAGGCTTTTCAATATGGAGCACCTCCTCATGGAGGAATTGCTTGGGGAGTTGATAGACTAATGATGATTTTAGAAAAGAAAGCATCCATTAGAGAGGTAATGGCATTTCCTAAAACAGGAACTTCAGAAGACTTACTTTTTAATGCTCCTTCAATTTTATCGGATAAAAAAGTAGAAGAAATGAATGTAAAAATTATGAAATAATTCAGTTATTTCTTCTAAATATTTATCTTAGTAAATACTTATTTAAAATAAATACAGCTGTTTCAATAGATCATTTTTTAGACTTAAATAGTTCTAAATTGATGTAGTTTGGTTAAAATGAAATCTTAAAATAGACCCGCTAAAGCAATCTGTAAAAATCATCTGAGATAAGAAAACTAAAAACCTCTCAAATCCACTTTAAGACACTTTTTAAAGGATTTAAGCCATTTTTAGAGTTATTAACATTTTTCATCTTTATCAACATAAAAGAAAAAAAAGTGATGTATTTTCTTATATTTGATAAGTTATATTTTATTCAATTTTCAACCAAAATTTCAATTTAACCATATAAAATGAGCGAAGACAAAAAAAACAATTATGATGCTTCCAGTATTCAAGCATTAGAAGGTATGGAGCATGTAAGAATGCGTCCTTCAATGTATATTGGAGATGTTGGTGTGCGTGGTTTACATCATTTAGTTTACGAAGTTGTAGATAACTCTATTGATGAAGCAATGGGCGGTTATTGCGATACAATTGATGTAACAATTAACGAAGATAACTCAATTACAACCAAAGATAATGGACGTGGAATCCCTGTTGGAATTCACAAAAAAGAAGGGGTTTCTGCATTACAGGTTGTAATGACAAAAATTGGTGCTGGTGGTAAATTTGATAAAGATTCTTATAAAGTTTCTGGAGGATTACACGGTGTTGGTGTAAGTTGTGTAAATGCATTATCAGAACATTTAACAGCAACAGTTCATAAAGAAGGTAAAGTTTGGCAACAAGAATATTCTAAGGGAAAAACATTATATCCCGTAAAAACAATTGGTGAAACTGATTTTACAGGAACCATTGTTACTTTTTTACCAGACACATCAATATTTCAACAATCTACAGAGTATAATTACGAAACGTTGGCAACTCGTATGCGTGAATTATCTTTTTTGAATAAAGGAATTACCATTACTTTAACAGACAAAAGAAATAAAGATGATGAAGGAAACTTTATTTCTGAAACTTTTCATTCTGATGAAGGTTTGCCAGAATTTATAAAATATTTAGATTCAACTCGAGAGCAGTTAACAGCCACAGTAATTTCAATGGAAGGCGAGAAAAATGGAATTCCAGTTGAAGTTGCTATGGTTTATAATACATCATACTCAGAGAACTTACATTCTTATGTAAACAATATTAATACGCATGAAGGAGGAACACATTTATCTGGATTTAGACGTGGTTTAACACATACTTTAAAAAAGTATGCAGATGAATCTGGTTTATTAAAGAATGTAAAATTTGAAATTGCTGGTGATGATTTCCGTGAAGGATTAACCGCTATTGTTTCTGTAAAAGTTGCAGAACCACAATTTGAAGGACAAACAAAAACTAAATTAGGAAACAGAGAGGTTTCATCTGCAGTTTCTCAGGCAGTTTCAGAAATGTTAACTGATTATTTAGAAGAAAACCCTAACGATGCAAAAACCATTGTTCAGAAAGTTATCTTAGCAGCAACTGCCAGACATGCAGCGCGTAAAGCCAGAGAAATGGTACAGCGTAAAACCGTAATGTCTATTGGTGGTTTACCTGGTAAATTATCCGACTGTTCTGAAACAGATCCTGCACAATGTGAAATTTTCTTAGTTGAGGGAGATTCTGCAGGCGGAACAGCAAAACAAGGTCGTGATCGTAACTTTCAAGCTATTCTTCCACTCCGTGGAAAAATTTTAAATGTTGAAAAAGCGATGCAACATAAAGTTTTTGAAAACGAAGAAATAAAAAATATGTTTACAGCTTTAGGTGTTTCTATAGGTACTGAAGAAGACCCAAGAGCATTAAACTTATCAAAAGTAAGATACCACAAAGTTGTTATTATGTGTGATGCCGATGTTGATGGTTCTCATATTGCTACCTTAATTTTAACATTCTTCTTTAGATATATGAGAGAAATGGTAGAACAAGGATATATTTATATTGCTACACCTCCATTATACTTGGTTAAAAAAGGTCAAAAAAGAGAATATGCTTGGGATGATAATCAACGAGATTTAATTGCACAAAAAATGGGTGGAAGTGTAAACATCCAAAGATATAAAGGTCTTGGTGAAATGAATGCAGAGCAACTTTGGGACACTACAATGAATCCTGATTTTAGAACTTTACGTAAAGTGGTTATTGATAGCCCAACAGAAGCAGATAGAGTATTTTCTATGTTGATGGGAGACGAAGTTCCACCTCGTAGAGACTTTATAGAAAGAAATGCAAAATATGCAAATATCGATGTATAGATTTTTTATTACTAAATCTAAAAATAACACTTTAATTACAAAGTGTGATTTTTTTTATATATTTAAAGTAAATTAAATCACATTACTATGAAAAAAATTCTTTTTATTTCGTGCATAATGTTTTCATTTACATCTCAACTTAAAGCTCAAGAAGGTTTTGAAAACATTCTTTTAGCAGATCAAGCAGATATGAATAAACTTATGGAGGGATACTTCAGCCCTGCTATGGAAGGCTTCATTCATGGCATCAACAGTGGATGGTATCATACAGCAAAAGTTCATAAAAAATTAGGATTCGATATTACGATTGGCTTTAGTGGTTCCTGGGTTCCTTCAGAGAGAGAAGTTTTTAGTTTAGCAGGTCTAAATTCTGTTTCTGGTGCAACTTCAGCACCTACTTTTACTGGAGATGGAACTGAAACTAGCTTAACCGTTACAAGAACAGTTAGCATATCAGACCAAAGTTCACCAGCTTTTGGCCAGCAAGAAACTGTATCAGCACCATTAACTTTGCCTGGAGGTAAAAAAGATGATTTACCTTTAGGAGCAGTACCCGCTCCTGCTGTGCAAGTCGCTGTTGGCCTCCCATTCAAAACAGAGGCTATCGTAAGGTTTGTACCTAAAACAAGTTTTGGTGATGACGGAGGTGAACTTAACCTTTTTGGTATTGGACTTAAAAAAGAGATCACAAGTTGGTTTGGACCTATGGATAAAACGCCTCTTCACGTATCTTTACTTGCAGCTTACACTGCAATGGATGTTTCTTATGCCATAGGAGATGAAAATACGGGTGAAATAATTGTTCAAGATGGATTAGCCTCTTTCGATTTAAGTTCATTCACGGTGCAAGCTATTGCATCTTTAAATTTTCCAATAATTAATATTTATGGAGGATTTGGGTATAGCAATGGTAACGCTAATTTAAACATGTCAGGTACATACCAAGGTAATTTTAATTACAACATAAATGGAACACAATATACAGAAACATTAAATTTAAGCACACCAGATGTAGATTTCAGTGCAAGTGGAGTTTCAACTACTGTTGGGGCAAGATTAAGCTTAGGATTCTTTAAGATATTTGGTAGCTATACTTTACAAAAATTTAATACTTTAAATGCTGGTATTGCTTTTAGTTTTAGATAAACAAACAATACAATATTAAAAAGGTCTCTTTTACAGGGACTTTTTTTTTGTTTTAATAATCAATATTTTAATTTACTTTTGTACATCTTATATAATAAAATTTAAAATAAAAAATATGAAAGTTACAGTAGTTGGTGCTGGTGCAGTTGGTGCTAGTTGTGCAGAATATATTGCAATAAAAGACTTTGCTTCTGAAGTTGTTTTATTAGACATTAAAGAAGGTTATGCAGAAGGCAAAGCAATGGATTTAATGCAAACTGCTTCTTTAAATGGTTTTGATACAAAAATTACAGGAAGTACAAATGATTATTCAAAAACAGCGGGATCTGATGTTTGTGTAATTACTTCAGGAATTCCTCGTAAACCAGGAATGACTCGTGAGCAATTGATTGGTATAAATGCGGGAATTGTAAAAACTGTTTCTTCTAGTTTAATTGAGCAATCTCCAAATACAATTATTATTGTAGTATCTAACCCTATGGATACTATGACGTATTTAGTTCATAAAACTACTGACTTACCTAAAAATAGAATTATTGGAATGGGCGGAGCTTTAGATTCTGCGCGTTTCAAATACAGATTAGCAGAAGCCTTAGGCGCTCCTATATCTGATGTTGATGGAATGGTTATTGGTGGACATTCTGATAAAGGAATGGTTCCTTTAACTAGATTAGCAACTCGTAATTCTGTTCCTGTTTCTGAATTTATTTCAGAAGAAAGATTAGATCAAGTAATGCAAGACACAAAGGTTGGTGGTGCAACTCTAACTGGTTTATTAGGCACTTCTGCTTGGTATGCTCCTGGAGCAGCCGTAAGCGGAATGGTACAAGCGATTGCTTGCGATACTAAAAAAATATTCCCTTGTTCTTCTTTATTAGAAGGTGAATATGGTTTAAATGATTTATGCATTGGCGTTCCAGTTGTTTTAGGTAAAAACGGAATAGAAAGTATTGTAGAAATCAATTTATCTGATGCAGAAAAAGCACATATGCAAGAATCGGCAACCGGAGTTTCTAAAACTAACGGACTGTTAGAACTTTAATCAAAAACAAATTTTTAATTAGATTGCTTTTTACAACTGTAAAAAGCAATCTTTTTTTATATATTTGGCGCATGAACTCAAAATGGTACTTTAGTACATTATTATTAATCTTATTTATTTGCTTTGGTGCTTTCCAAGAGGAAGTTGCTACACCAAATCAACAAATAATTTTAGAGTTTGTAGATGGTACAATTGATCAAAATGAGGTTACAAAAACCATTAATGATGTAAAAGAAAAATTGATAAGTGCTGGTGTTTCAAACATCATAATAAAAGAAACAAAAGACGGTACACTTAAAATTTCTTATTTCAGTGCTGTTGCTATTAATAACATAAAAGATGTTTTAGCAAAAGACAATACTTTGGCACTGAATCAGAATTCAGAAAACAAGGATAACAATCTACCTAATCCTAATTACAGTATCGATATTTATGAATTAACAGACGATGTTGACATTTCTGATTTAAACGATAAATACGTATTTGAAATAAAATACACTTCTGATCGATTTACAACAAATCAAAATATCGTATTTGTAAAAAACGGAGAACTTAAAAAGGCTGAATTAGATTACAAAATAGCCTTTGAAGCTAATAAAAACAATCCTTTTACTAAGGATAGAACTTCATATAAAGTCCCAGAAGTAAGAGCTGGACCTACTTTTTTTAATTGCTAGATAATTTTAGCACATTGACTCTTGAAAGCAATTAATTTATT